>JAFMBQ010000228.1 GCA_017858365.1 Algoriphagus sp.
TGCACAATCGGTCATCAACTTCAACCAATACGGGAACTTCACCAAAAATAGTGCTTCCCTGCTGAGGCTATTTGCAGAAAGTGGGGGAACAACACTTAATTTCCTCAATATCGCAGACAACAGTGAGGCTACCGATATTGCAAATTTTCAATGGCTGAAATTCCAAGCTGATTTTAGACGCTACTATCCGATCGATAGCAAGCAAACCGTGGCTTATCGGGCCAATTTTGGAATCGCTCAACCCTATGGAATCAGTAATGGAATCCTTCCCTATGAAAAGTATTTCTTTGCCGGTGGGGGTACTAGTATCCGAGCTTGGCAAGCCCGACGACTTGGCCCAGGAAGTTATTCTCCTCGGGTCGGTGAGCGAGGCCCCTATGATTACCCGATTGAGCAGCCTGCAGAGATGATTTTTGAGACGATGCTCGAATACAGAAGAAAGCTGCTGGGTTACTTCGATATGGCGCTCTTTATAGATGCTGGTAATAGCTGGATGCTCGGCGCTGATAATTCTAGACCAGGAGCGGATTTTAGATTTGACAGATTTTACAAAGAAATCGCATTCGGTACTGGAATCGGACTACGAATGGACTTTGATTTCTTAGTAATCAGGCTCGATATGGCTACCAAAGCCGTTGATCCTTCTCAACCAGAAGGCGATCGATGGGTGCTGGACAATGTGACATTTAGAAACCCACTTGGAGTCAGAGGACAGACTGTGCTCAATTTCGGTATTGGGTATCCGTTCTAACAGATTTTATTGAAGAAATGGCAAGAAAAACAAAAGAAGAAATAGCTGAAATCTATCAGCAAATGCAAAACCACATCTGCGAGGGCATAGCTGCAGCAGATGGGAAAGGATATTTTGAAGAAGACCAGTGGAATAGACCGGAAGGTGGCGGCGGTAGAACTCGAATCTTTCGAGATGGAGATATTATTGAAAAAGGAGGAATTGCTTTTTCTGCTGTGCATGGACCTACTCCTAAAAAGATCCTAGCTAAGCTTGGCTTGACAGAAGGGGATTTCTTTGCAACTGGCGTATCCATAGTGATTCATCCCAAAAGCCCCATGATACCGATCATTCATATGAATATCAGGTACTTTGAAATGGAAAATGGAGTTCATTGGTTTGGTGGCGGGATTGACCTGACACCACATTACATCGTTCCTGAGGATGCCACCTTTTTTCATGAAAAATTAAAAACTACTTGCGACAAATTTGATTCAGGTTATTATGACAGATTTAAATCTTGGGCAGATGATTATTTTTTCATTAAACATAGAAACGAAACTCGCGGGATTGGCGGGATATTTTACGATCGCCTGGAAGCTACTTCTGATGCCCACTTTGAAAACTTATTAGAATTCAGTTTGGCTTTAGGTAGATTATTCCCTGAAATCTACGGGCATTACATGAGACAGAATTCTCAAATCCAATATGGAGATCTTGAAAAATCTTGGCAAAATTTGCGTAGAGGAAGGTATGTGGAGTTTAATCTGGTTTGGGATGCTGGGACTAAATTTGGGTTAGACACCAATGGACGAACTGAAAGTATCTTGATGAGTATGCCTCCAGTAGCAAATTGGGAATACATGCATGAAGTTGAAGAAAACAGTCCAGAACATTTCACACAAGAACACCTGAAAAAGGGGATTGATTGGTTAAGCTATTCCAAAAATGATTGAAAAACTAAAGGCCATTGATGAGGAATTATTCATCTGGTTAAATTCATTTCATGCTAATTGGTTAGATCCAATCGTATTTCAAATGACCGAGACAGTTACTTGGATTCCTTTTTATGGAATTCTGATTTATTTTATTTACCGGGCAGATCACAAAGGGATTTGGTGGGTTTTGGGAGGAGCAGCCCTTACTATTTTGATCTCTGATCAGGTTACTTCCGGTTTGATGAAGCCATTTTTTGAGCGCTTAAGACCTTGTCATGAAGAACGTCTGGAAGGAATCATACATAATTATGGTAGATGCGGAGGCTTATTTGGATTCGTCTCTTCTCATGCTGCAAATACCTTTGCTATTGCAACTTTTTTAAACCTTAAACTTAGAAATAAGCTACCCTATTTAAAATGGCTCTTTCTTTGGGCATTTATTATTTCATACACACGGATTTACCTAGGCGTACACTATCCTTTTGACATTCTTTTGGGGGCCGTGATCGGAGTAGTTGCAGGGTGGATCTCTTGGTTTTTGATCGTAGTAGTAAGACGAGAAATCCTAAAAAAATTTTTAAACTAACCAATATTGAATTAATTCATTTGTCAATTTCCGAGGAATATGATCATGTTTTATTTTTAGGAGAAAGGATTTTGTGTGTGATTTGAATTAATTAAAATAACATCTTCTATTATTGTAAAATAGAGATCGGTAGCTAAGTGAATTTTGCTTTTACGTTTCATCATTTGCCAAAAATTGATTAAAAATTAGGAGATTAAATGGAGAATAGTCCCTAGAACATCCTCGGGCTTCACAAAACCTGATTTTCTTTATGAATAGCTTTCAGCATAAAAATTTTGGAATTAAGAAAACTGAAATCACTTTTTATTTTTTTTACTTATCCTATTCTGCTCGGTAAATCTAACAATTGCACAGGATACACATCATTGGAACAATCAATTTGGAACTAGAGCTGCACTTTTGGGAGGAGCTGTTTTGACTGACACGATCGATAATGCCGGAGTATATTATAATCCCGGCAATCTTGCCTACCTCGATACCACTACCCTATCGATTAATGCAAACTTATATGGCATTGAAAGTATTAAAGTTCAAAATGCATTGGGCCAAAAAGCTGATTTCAAAGGCTTGCAATTCAATACTATCCCGCTACTTATATCAGGATCTATTCGCAATAAATCAAAGTGGAATATTAGCTACGGTTTATTAACCCCCGTAAGTTTTAAGTTTAATGGGAACGCCAGAATTGTGGGAGATTTTGATTTGATAGATGAGAGAGAAAGCCCAGGTAAAGAAGAACTAGTCGCAGAATCATCAATCAATACAACAGTTCAAGAAACTTCCTTGACGCTAGGTATGGGTAGAAAGATCAAACCAAACCTTGGATTTGGGATCAGTCTGATTAATACTTTCAGATCGGTTAATTATGATTACAGATTCTCAGCAAGGACTCTTTTAATTAATCCTACTACTGAGCTCCTCGTTGGTCGAAATCAAAACGAGTTTGTCAATTACTATAATATACGAACTGCCTTAAAGATGGGCCTCAACTATCAAAAGCCAGGTTTTGGTCTTGGATTAACTTTGACGAGTCCTGGAATTAGATTGATGGGGAACGGAACCGTTGCTGGGGATTTAACTCTATCCAACATTCAATTGGGCGATAAGAGGATTTCAGCATTTGCTTCTGACCGGCAAGAAAAACTCAAATCAACTTACAAATCCCCATTTGAGATCGGATTCGGTTTTCACAAACAAATTAACCAATCCATTGTGAGTTTAAACATTACCCATTTTGGAGGATTCAATCCTTATTTAATCATCAAAGCTGAGCCTGGAGTATTTGTCCGTCCAAGTACTATTGGATCAGATTTGGGCAGCGAAAAATTTTTAAATCTTGAAACTGGAATGAACCCAGTAACCAACTTCTCAATAGGATACCAGACGAAAATCAAATCGAATGTCTCTTTAATGGGCAGTTTCCGATCTGATTTCTCCTATTTCAACAGCTCCTCCTTAGAAGAAGGGCAACTTACCACAGAATTTAGCCAATGGGATATATATCACCTATCGATTGGCACTATTATCAATCAAGAGCGAAGTAGCTTAACATTAGGTTTGGTTTATAGCTTCGGTGGCACAGACAAATTTGTTCAAGACAATAGCTTTAACGATGTAGAAGTAAACAATCCACTGACAGGCTCCTTGAAAATAATTCAAGCGAACTATTTTAACATCGGAATTTTGGTCGGCTACTCCTTCCGATTCAAAAAATTTAATTATAACTAGATATGATAAAAAATCTACTATTCTTTTCGATTCTTCTTCTTGGTTCACTCCCATTACAAGCACAGATCGAAACAATCAATTTGGACATTGTAACAGGAAAGCTAAATGGAGCTAATCCAATCCCTGCAGAGAAGGAATTTTATATTCAGGGGTCGATTCCTGAAAAAATAGAAATGGTCAAATTGACTATATATCCCTCTAAGAAAACTGAGAATGCGGGCTATTCCTATTATTGGAAGTCTCCTTTTGGATATAAAGAATTATCCTATCAAGTACTCGTAGCTAATCCCCTTCGATCAAGTCAAGATTACTATTTGGAATTTGGATTCTACCAGAAAGCTGGCAAAGAACAGATCGATGAAGTCACGCGACTGATCTCTCAAAACATTAAATCCTATCTCTCCACCATCACCACTATCAAAAGGGGAGGTATAAAATTTTCTGAATCAAATGAGGTAATCCTCTCTAATTTGTAGCAAATTTTAGAAAAAGGAGCCTATTATTTTGAGTTACCAAATGGACAGAAATTCCCTGGATTCAGTGACATCACCAGAGCGAAACTCGAACAGCGTAAAAAACTGAAAATGGGTAAAGCTAAGTTCAATGCCACTCAAGTCGGTAAAAATGATAATGCCCGAGCTGTCTATGCAGCCCAATACTTAGCGGAGCTAAATGATATCCTAGCTGCTGAAATCGCTCAATACCTAAGCCCAAATATGCTAGTAAGAGTAGACGAGAAGATTTTTCGAAATTATCCAACAGAAAAAACAGCCAATACCATTCCTATCAATGTCGGCTACGGAGCCATCTCTCTGAGCAAAGGGCTTCCAAATCAAGAGTTTGCTTATAGCCCTTATGTAGGACTTTCATTTCCGCTAGGCAATCGAACTTTTGCGCGCTTTATGAATAACATGTCTATTTCTACTGGTGTATTTGTGTCTGGGAAAATGGAAAATACATTGAATGAAAAGATTTCAGGACCTTTAGCAGAACGACCGGTATATGTCGGATTAGGTTACAATTTCTTCCGGTTTATCAGATTAAATGCAGGAGGCACATTCATCACTACCGAACAACTGGGAGGAACTAATGTAAACAGCTTCCAGCCTTTTGTAGGTCTGAGCGCTGAGTTCAATCTTTGGTTAGGCTTTGGGAAAAAGAAATAAGGATATGAAAAAGCTACTCACAAGTATTCTAGTTCTTTTGATCACATTCTCAGTTGAAGCTCAGCTCCATGGCAATAAATGGCGATTTGGACTTAGCATGGGTACCACCAATTATGTCGGCGACATTAGACCGATGCCGCTGAGAGATTTCAATAATCTAACGAAACTATACAATCGCAACGAGACTTATTCGGAACAGTTTTCTTATCAAGCTTCGCTTGAATACGCCCTTGGGAATTCAGTAGGTCTTATGCTGACTGCCGGTAGTTATCAATTTGGATCAGGTGATCGTTTCATCCAAAATGATGGGACCCTTTTCACAGAAGGACCCAACTTTGATCGTGCCCTAAATTTCCAAACCGATATCTATGACGCCGGTTTATCTTTTGTCATCAAGCCCGATAACAACTGGTTACTCTCAGGGAAATCATTCTTTGCTCCTTATTTGACTGTGGGAATGGGAGTGCAAACCTTCAACGTCTCGGGAGATTTATTAGATGCTAGTGGCAATCGGTATGATTATACCAATCAGAATACAATTCCAGACGGAAAATTTGAAACTTCTCTAAATTCATTGGGAACAGAGAGAACTGATGGATATAAACGGACTACGCTTTATGCTAATTTGGGATTAGGAGTACGGTTCAAAATCACCAAATCAATAGAATTCTTTGCTCAATCTGATTTTAAAAGAGCCGCTACAGATTATTTAGATGATTTGTCAGGGGAATATCGACTGACTTATGACAATGAATTTCAAGAATATGCTGCAAAGCCAGGGACAAATTTTGTAAGTCCTGAAAATCGTAACAGAGGATTTAATGACGGGAATGGGGATTGGTATATTTATCATCGCATGGGGATCAAGTTTAGCTTTGGAGCCAATAAGCAGGCGTTCAAACCTCCAGTCATTACACAGCGCTATACTTATGTGCCAAATGAGTTAGCAAAAAATCAATTAGCCCCAAAAGAGCCTGCGACTCCAACTCAAACGACTAATAATTACTTTACGATCATTCAACTTCCCGGAAGTGAAACAAAAGCAGGGTTGAAAGCACCACTTGATTCAATTCAACAAGCTGAAAATCTATCACAAATAGATTCCTTAAGTCTCCAAGAGCAAGTGTTGCTCGCCGAAATTAAAGTGGCAGAAACCGAATTAAGTTCGATTGACCAAGCAATAGGCTTAGCACAAAAAGACACTTCGGTAGCTGAGTCAATTCAGGCAACTAGACTTGAGGTAATGGAAAGTGAAAAATCACTGGTTCAAGGAAAAATAACAAGTCTGAACTCGCTGAGCAGTGGAAATAAATTTAAGCTAGACTCTTTAATCCAAGAATCAAATCAGTTTGCAGTCGCCGATTCTACAATTGATTCTGCTGGTTTGATGCGTGAATTAATCATTTATCCAGGACAAGTCAGTCGAATCTTATATTCTGCTGATTCAAAAGCTGTACTTCAATTAGATTCTACAAATCAAGCAATGACTAGGAGCCAAAGCGCAACTAATGCAGAAACGATGAGTCGAAAAGAATTTGATGACGAAATGGAAAAATTCAGGTCAGAAATGCTTCAAGCCCAAGCAAAACGTGATTCGGCAATGATCATGGCTTTTGCAAATAGACCGCAAGTTTCAGAAGATGATTCAAAAGGAAAAGCTACT
>JAFMBQ010000229.1 GCA_017858365.1 Algoriphagus sp.
TCGGTTTAAAACAAATTCTTCAGGAATTTGAGTGCTAGTAAATTGGAGGTTGTAGGTAAATGAAAAACTCAATTCTTTGTTCCATTGCACTGTGGGGCTGATGATAAATCGGTTTCTGTCAAAAACTCGACTGGAGATCTGTTTTCCTGCTTTCAGAAAAATCTCATCTCCCACATTTAAAATAAGTTTCCGATCATGGTTTTTGCTTGAAAGTCCAAAAAGTGGAATGCCCAGCATCACTGAATAACGAAATCGATAATTGAAGCCTAAGTCCGAGAAAAGGCTTAGACTGGATTTATCCTTAAAAAATTGTTCTTCCAGTCTGAATCGCTGACTTAGACCTACTTTTCCAAGATTGGTTTTATAGCTGATTTCTTGATGAGGTCGAAACTCCTGAAGGATGACTCGCTCGTAATCATAAATACCTACATGAGCAAAACCAGCTGCTGCCCTGACCTTTGGTGAAATTGAATATCCAATTCCGCCACGGATAATAAAGGAAGTTTTTTGACTGAATCCCTCTTTCCAGCGGATGCCTCCATCTAGCATTATTGTCCATCGATCAGTGAGTTTAGCCTCATTGTAAGACTGAATCCATTGCTGCGACGTATTTATGATCTTTTTTTGGGAAAAAGTGGGATTACTAAGTAAAATGAAAATAACTCCAACAAAGCTTTTGGTGATGTTTCTGAGGAATTTGGGGGATGAAGTTTTCAAATTAAAGGAAGGAATGAAGCTTATACCTGAGGGCTAATCTCCCTCAAAAATCACTCAAATGTATCAAAAAGGAAGGGAGATTTTTCTACATATTGACCCCAAAAAGATAGCCAACCAGAGCGGTAAGTCCCATAGCCAAAGTTCCCCAGATGGTAATTCGGATGATCGCTTTTGGAATACTGGAGCCACCTGTTTTGGCGGCAATTGCGCCTAAAATGCCCAAAGAAATAACAGAAAATCCATACAAAGAATACTCCATTAGATTCATTGGTGCAAAAAGAGCCACGAGCATAGGAAGAATCCCCCCAACCGTAAATGATGCCGCAGAGACCAAAGCTGCTTGTATGGGATTGGCTTGGCTAATATCATTGAGTCCCAATTCATCTCGAATGTGAGTCCCTAACGCATCAGCCTGAGTCAGTTCCTTTGCCACTTGTGCGGCTGTTTCTTTTTTCAGACCTCTTTTCTCATAAATCTGAGTCAAAATACCAAGTTCTATTTCAGGCATTTCTTTGAGCTCTTGAGCTTCGCGTGTGATATCTGCATTTTCGGTATCAGTTTGGGAGCTCACAGAGACATACTCACCCGCAGCCATAGATAAAGCGCCGGCGACCAATCCTGCTAAAGTAGCTAAAACTACCGGATCACGAGTCGAACTGGCGGCTGCAATCCCTATGGCAATACTAGAGATGGAAAGAATTCCGTCATTGGCACCCAATACGGCCGCTCTCAGCCAATTGCTCCGGTGGATGTAGTGGCTGTCGAGGTAATTGTCGATCGTTATTTTTGGAGTCGGGTTTTGAGCCATTAGTTTTGAAAGATTAGCTGTATTGGTAAAAAATCAAATGGAGGATGATTCTTCAAGTCCATGAATCTACCTCTTTTATCTCATTTGAAATGATAGGCTTGAGAGAAGGATTAGGAATTCTCGCTCCTCGAAATAGTTGGCTGAGAAAGAAGCTACTAATAAGTTCATGAACAGAATTATAGGTGTGGACTTTACTCATTTGAAGGAGCGAGAATTCCAATTAGAAAAATGTTGGCCTCCTTCCGGGGAGATTTTCAAAAGCATTTCTTTTTAAAGAATTAAAAATTTAATCTTAAGATTGATCTGACAGAATCGAACCAATAAAAAATCCTTAATCCCTTATTCAATCTTCACCAAAGGTTCTTTTTGTAAATAGCCCAATGATTGTAAAAAGTCATCCGTGGCTTGAACAGTCATTTTGTAATATTCAAAATTAGCATAGTTGAAAAAGCCATGAGGCTGACCCTCGTAGAGTAGTAAATCGCATCTACTGCCTACTTTTTCTGATGCCATCTGATAATATTCAGCAGTGACAGTTGGGACAAGATTATCCTTGGTTCCCAACAAAAATAGGGTGGGAGGAACTCCAACTTTGATATTATGCAAAGGTGAAAAATCTTTATACTCCTTTCCAATTCGTTCAAACCCATATCCTCCCGGTCCATTATCAATTACCGGATTAAAAAGAACCAAGGCATTTGGGATGGGGCTATTGTTGAGATTATCGGTGTTGTCATTAAAATTTTCTATCAATGCGGTAGCTGCTGCCAAATGTCCACCTGCAGAACCTCCTGCTGCAATAATCCGATCAGGATCAATATGAAATTTACCTGCATTTGTCCGTACATATCGAATTGCAGATTTAGCGTCTTTTAAAGATTCAAACGGACTAGTGTCATGCTGATTTTTGGTTCGATAATCTACCAAGAAACACACTAATCCTCTTTTGGCAAAGTAGGCTGCTTGATGCTCAAAATGAGCTCTGGTTCCTCCAACCCAACCGCCACCAAAAAAGAAAACTAGGGCTGGATACGATTTCGAAGTATCGAGCTGTTCAGGGTAAAGAACCTCCATGAATAGTTGAGTAGTACCCACTTCTTTGTAAAGAAATACCTCTTGGGCTTTAGAAACCTTGCTTAGAAAAAGCAGAGCGAATAAAATGGTGAAAGTACTACGAGTCAAAAACAATACTTGGTTTATTTTCATTTTGTTAAAAGAAAGAGTTCATAATTATTCTCATTTATTCCAATTAGTTGCTTTCATTATTTCACTTGGAAATTCATCGATACCTTTAATCTGAATATTTTTGTAGTAAGCTTCTGCTGCTTCTGATTGTATTTGAATCTTTCCTCCTCGTAATGGGATCTCCAGGCCATCTTCTTTATATCGAGCCTCAGTCAAAGCCAATACTACATTACCATTTATTATAAAAACTGCTTTATCTCCGATGGACATGATTTCAATGGTGTTCCATTCTCCAAGTGATTTTTCGTAATTCTTAGAACGAACCACTTGTTCTGCAGTAAATCCTGGTAAGAAAGAAACAGCCACTCCGTTCGGATCGTAGATTAAGCTTCCGTCATCTTGATCTTTTCGAACTGGTAAATTAGCTATTGTCCCAGCTAGTGCGAAAAAGTCTCCAAAGTCATTTTCCTGAATTTGGCACTCTAAACCTCGCATCCAGACGTTCCAAAAGGCTCCTTTTCTACCAGTACAATATATAATCAAACCATTGTCCCTTTGCATACCCAATCGTGGTTCCCATTTCTTTTTTCCCCACTTGAATTCTGCTTTAAGGTGATAATCTTGATAATCTGACTTACTCGTAAGACTGCCATAAATCTCACCAGTTATATGCAAAATTGGTTCGCCATCAACTCCTTTTTCAATTGAGAAAACATTGAGAGGGTCATTATTTAACCCCAAGGCTTGACCTTGTCTGACATCCTTTTGTTTTGGAAACTCAAATGGTAAGGTGACTGATTCATGAGGTACTCCTAGGTATTTATCCCAATGAGTAAGATCATAATCCAATAATTTTTGCCATGTTTTGATCTGGATGATTTCATACTTACCAGCAGACCACTGAATACTTTTTTTGAGGTGCTCGAGGTAAATGGGATCTGAAAATAGCTCTTTCGTATGACCAATTCCAGTATAAATTACTCTACCTACAAACTTTTGATGCGCCCAAGTAATTGGGTATTTTTGGCCCGTTGGGCTTTTTTCGGTGATTGAACTATCATCTATTTCCATGAGCACCATTGCATGTGGTTTAAGGGGCTCTTTAAAATAATACCACTCATCGGTCAATGTCCAAACTTTATACAAGTGATTGATCGATGGATGATGAGTCTCTTGATGGACCTTTAGACGAGCTTGCTGAGTCGGTTGATGGGCTATAAATTGTGCGGAAATAAGCTCTTGATAAAATGGCCAATCATATTCAGTATCCGCTGCAGCATGAATCCCTAAAAAGCCACCCCCACTTTTAATATAAGCTTCAAATGCAGTTTCTTCAAGTTCGTTTAAAATATCTCCCGTAGTATTAAGAAAAATGACCACATCAAATTCTGATAGGAAAGGAATATTAAAAAACCTAGCATCTTCGGTGGATGTCATATTCCAGTTTTCTTGATCGGATAAAATCCGAAGTCCTTTTAAGCCTTCTGGAATATTTTCATGTCTAAAACCCTCTGTCTTAGTGAAAACTAATACGTTTAAGTCGTTGTTTTGCTTGTTTTCTTGGGAGATTACAATAGGATTTGTCGAAACCTTCAATTCGGCTTTTGGATTTGATGATTCCTGAGTCTGTTGATTTTCCTGATTAGCACAGGAAAAAATGAAACCAGTGAGGATCACAAATAAAAGTGCGCTTCTTTTCATAGCTTTTTTGGGATGGGTTGGTTTCTTAAGTTACAAAAAGTACTGCAATTTGGATCTGATTCAATGACAGTTTCAAGAACTGAGAAGGGCCTGATGATTATCGACCTCCTTTTATTAGAGGCAACCCTAATTATTGCAGAAAAGAGGGAGCTGGAAATGAAAAAATCCAGAAATGAATGTGACTGAATTTCGAGCGAAAGGAGAGGGGGTCGTTAACTACCGGCCTAATAACTCCTTTGGTTTTCGATGTAGGTTTATATCCAGATGGCGAAGCAAAATCAAGAAAAGTAAATGCTGCATGAATAGTTTATTCAATACTGGCATAAAAATTTTGTTACCAATAGGATACGCTCACTATTATTTAATGATTTTATACATTCATAAGTATACAAGTATTGTTTGTGGGAGTTTCTGGTCAACTGTTAGCCAATATGTCTCTTTTGATTATATAGCTTTTTAATCCAATCAGTTGGATCATCAACGATATGTTTGTGACTGTCGTTATTAGTTAATTCTAGGGTCAGACCATTCCCCCAAAACTTAAATGTCTTAGTAGCTTGAAGTTTTTTGCCTAGTCTGAGGTCAAAATTGACTTACTGATTTTGAATATGAGATTTGAAAATGAGGCTCTTTTCTGTTTAAATAAGTTTCCCGCCAACTCCTTACTTTGAAAGGTTAGCCTCGCCTTCTTTTATAAGAATTTCTAGTTTCACTCCCTAGACTCCCATACCTTTTTCTCTTTCTCCACCTCTTCTCGAAGCACTGGATTGATATCCACTTTAGCTCCACGAAGGAAATGAACTGTGGTGCCTCTTTCACGAGCCAAAGGATGAGTGATTTTTCCTATTTCTCGATATTCCTCGAAGAAGTCCAGTTCCCTAGAGGTGATTTTTTCATCGGCCTCCCAAACCAAAATCAAGTTATCGACAGGCTCTTCCAGATTCAACCAATAGAGGTAATCCGCATTCATGGTGTAGGCTTCACCCCTTTAACTTTAGAATAAAAATTGATCGCTCCAGCCTGTCCATAATTGTCACAAAGAATCAGTGTACGCCCCTTCTCAGGCATTAGTCTATAAGCAGAGTCTGCCAACGTGGCTAATTCACTCCAGCCCAGCATATCGGCAAAGTCCTGAGGAATCGGATGCTCATTACCATCTTCCCATCGATTGAGACCAAGTTTACCGTAGTCGGGAGGATTTTTCATCACTTCTTCTGGGGA
The DNA here is from genome assembly GCA_017858365.1 of Algoriphagus sp. Classification (GTDB taxonomy): domain Bacteria; phylum Bacteroidota; class Bacteroidia; order Cytophagales; family Cyclobacteriaceae; genus Algoriphagus. The sequence continues at coordinate 5,633 of JAFMBQ010000229.1, forward strand.
ATAAAATGGATGAATCAAGGGTAAAGCAGGAAGGAAAAGTAAGGGGGGAAGAACCAGCAAAGATGACTTGGCAATAATGCTATAGAGAGGATTTAATCCAGCCAAGAATTCTGATAGCCAGACCGCTCCAAATGCTAGTAGTACCGGGTATAATCCAATAGCATAATAGCCTTTGGCCTGAAAAAATGTAAAAACCCCAAGTGTAAACAGCGTAGTCAATCCCACAAAGCTAAACTCTGAATTTCTCTTACCGAATAATATACTTGCCAGACCTGCCATCCAAATAAGTAGCGAAGGATAAAAGAAAAGCAATTGATCCATCAAGAATCCAAGCATACTATTATTGACCAGCTGCGAACTACTCAATAGGCGCATATGGGTAAGTACTGGAAACCCATTTTGATATTGCCATATCAGATTGGGAAGAATCAGCACGAAGGCCAAAGCTATTGCACCGTAAAGATGTTTGTTTTGGAAAATGCTTCGTCGGGTCAGAGCCAAAGCAGGAAAGAGCCCTACAGCAAGAAAGAGAATGGTGTATTTATTTAAAAAGCCTAGTGCAAAACTGATCCCTAAAAGATACACCCATCGATTTTTCCCGCTTTGGATATGGCGGATCATTGTATAAAATACAAGTGTGAAGCAGAGAATGTCTGCTGAATTGGGCTGGTAGAGGATATTCAATCGAATGAGCGCAGAGCAGAGCAAAGCCACTGCAGATAGACTTTTGGCAAATAGAGTTCCTCCCAATCGGCCCACCAAATCCCAGATCAGTACTAAAGTCAATGCACCAAACAAAGCCGGGAAAAAGCGAACCCAAAACTCCGAATTTCCGAGCCATGATATCAGCACTGAGATCCAGGATGTGAGTGGAGGAACAGACAGGTAGCCCCAAGCTAAATGATCGGCCTGATCGAGGTGAAGAAACTCATCCCGGTGCAGCTCAAAGGCCGGATGGACCACGATGGCTTGAAGTGCAAATTTCGCCAGAACAAAGAAGAGGAGGAGTGAGGTCGGTTTTTTCATTTGGGCCGGGGAGTGAAATTTCTAAGCAATAAAACAGCTATAAATTACTCAAATGAAGATAAAGGGTTTTAGTAGAAAGATGATTAAAATTATAGAGCTGTCCTTTTAATTGCATATATTTATAGCTTTTCAAACGCTCAAAAT
>JAFMBQ010000230.1 GCA_017858365.1 Algoriphagus sp.
TTTCTTTGTCATCTATTTGTAAAATTAGCAGACACACTTAACTGAACACTCTCTGGCTGGTCCGTAAATATCCTAGGCGCTAAGACTTATGCGAATAATCTAACCGTTGGAATAGAAGCTTCTGTGAATAGATATGGTATTTCTTTTCAATTTGATCGAATGAGATACGATCTTGGTGAAATCCACCATTTTTCTGTTCTGCCCTATATTGGATACGATTTTGACCTGCCCAACACTAGATTTTCTGTACAAGCTAATTTAGGATTTGGTGTTAGCTTTCTTCCAATCGATAATAGGTACTATGTCAATGATCAGACTTTTCAAATAAGGAGATTAGTAGGTAAAGATGCCAATGGCAACCCAACTTCTAGACCATTATATGATTTGACATTCAGTGGGTCTCAAGAAGCGAGGAACCGGTTTTTTGCGCTCATTAAGCCGAATGTTCAGCTGAGCTATTCCTTAAATGAAAAATCAGCATTGTTTCTACGCGCTGCATTGGGGATATCCCTCAGCAAATCTGTCTTGGAAAGAGATTTTCCTGAGGTAGTATTTGAAGATAAAAACTATTCAGTTTTCCACACCACCAATTTCAGTTTTAGTGCACTAGAACTCGGATATAGGTACACATTGAAATAGTATAAAAGCTGTCAGAATTTCTGACAGCTTTTTTTGTACCTTTTTGGTTCTTATTTCCACCATACCTATGAAGGCAACAAAATTACTAACAGTCTTAGTCCTTATTATTTCTTTTAATTCATCCGCCCAGAATCTCAAAGCCCTAGTGGGCGGAACCCTAATCGATGGTTTTGGAGGAACTCCCATACGGAATTCGGTGATCCTGATCGAAAATGAAAAAATCACCGCCATTGGTCAGGTTGGAAGTCTTGAAATTCCTGCCGGAGCAGAAGTGATCTCAACAGAAGGAATGAGCGTATTGCCAGGACTTTGGGATATGCATGTGCACTTGATGATCAACGGACACAGTGACTATGACCATTGGGATAAGACCTACATTGATTTGTTTGAATCAGTAATTATGCCTTCGTCAGCGCATCAGCTTTTGATGGCTGGGGTGACCAGTGCTCGAGATCTTGGGGCGCCTTTGGAAGCGAGTATCAATGTGCGAGATAAAATTAATCGTGGTGAGATTCCTGGTCCTACAATCTATGTATCCGGGCCATTTATCCAAAAAACAGCTTATCCGGGGACTGAAGCTTTCCGCTGGGGAGTAAATGGCGTAGCGGATGCCAAAGCAAAAGTTAAAAAACTTGCTGATGCCGGAGTGGACGTGATCAAGCTAATTGACCAGGATCAGATGACTTTGGAAGAAGCACAAGCGGTAGTGGATGAAGCGCATAAGTATGGCTTGCCAGTAGTCGGACATTCACATCGTCCTGAAGAAATTCGTATCGGATTGAAAATCGGAGTGGATTGTTTCGAGCATACAGGATTGAGCTCGGCACCGGAATATCCTGAAGACATCATGCTTGCTATCCAGGAGCGATCAGCCCAAATGAATCTCGGGCCGCTATTTTGGACTCCGACGGTGGAGGGGTTATATAATTATGAATCGGTGCGGAATAATCCCGAAAAACTGGATGATCCAAGTTGGCACCTTGGCTTGCCTGATTCTATTATTCGCGATATCAGAGCTTCACTTCGCTACCCGGGCAGGATGTCTTATTTTCAATTGACTCCTGTGCGGAAACCTACACTGGAGCGTAAATTCAATCAACTCAAGCAAAGTGGCGTGGTGATGTTGATCGGAACAGATTCGGGCATTCCAATGAAATTTCACAGCCAAAGTACTTGGAATGAACTCGATGTTTGGGTGAATGAATTTGGCTATGATCCGCTATTGGCAATCAAAGCAGCGACTTACTGGCCTTCAGTTGCAATGAAGGTAGATAAGGAATATGGGACAATCTCGGAAGGGAAATATGCCGATATCATTGCTGTTCGAGGAGATGTCCTTCGTCATATCAGCCTACTTCAGGATGTGGATATGATAATTAAAAAAGGGAAGCGGGTCAAGTAATTAGTTGTATATCTGAAGTACTTCTTGATTTTTTGAGTTCAAAAACTCATTAATCAGACTTAGATTTTTCAGGAGTAATTCTGAAATTGATTTAGTAGTTAAATTTCCTGTTCTTATCCAGATTATTTTAGGGGGAGAACCGTTCAATATATTCAGATCTGCAAAATCAGAATCAAAAGTCACAAGTGAATAATCAAATTGCCTTGCAGTATTGAAAATTGAAAAGTCTGAGGCATCTTCAAGGTCTAAAAATCTTACATGAGAGGATTCAGGAAAATCTTTCATGATTCGCCTGACGATTTTTGGGGAAATATTTTGATCAAAAAGTAATTTCAAGAAACTACAATTAGTTTGTTTTCCTTATCCGCAGCAAAAGCTAGGCAAGCATTAATCATTTCCTCGTTAAGCTCTTCAAAATCTTCTATGATTTCTTTTTTACTCATGCCATTGGAAAGCCAGTTTAAGACATCATACACAGAAATCCTTGTCCCTTTGATACAAGGTTTCCCAAATCGCTTATCAGGACGTATTTCGAGGTAATTTTGATAGTTCATATGTTGAATTTAACGCAAATACTCATGAATTTGAAGCAATAATTGATTTTTCTAAAGATTTCTAATTGTTAAAACAATTGCCTCATCCCCGAGCCGATAAATGCTGTCAATGGCACACTGTGTCTAATCCTAAACTCTTCCCAAGCAGTACTTTCATTTGCCAGAAATGCAAGGACCGATTCTGGAGGGAGATTTTTGAACAATTGCGCAAAGATTTCCCGGCCGCCTATTTTCTTATTTAGTAGGACATCAAGCAAAGTTCGATCGTACCAATCGTATTTCCGGTCCTGAAAAGTCTTCGAAAGGGCAGGAGATTTTCCTTGCCTAAGACTAACTACAAGATCGTCCAAGTGCTTTTGGACAAAGTAAAAAGTGTATCCAGTACTGGCTTTGGTAAATCCTCCGGCAGTTCCTAGGTTAATGATTCGTTTTTCTGCACCAGAACTCCGCTCAAATCGAGCCAAAGACATGGGAATAATCCCAAATTCTTCGTGGGTGATTTCGAAACTGTCGATCTGTAGCTTTTCCCTAATATACTTTCTGAGCTCTCCTTCGTATTCCTCCCGCTCCAATACTTCTGGACTGAAAAGGGTGTATTCTACCAATGCCTCTTGCGGAGTAGTGGGAAGCATGTACATGAAAGTAGTTCCATGCTTCTGATCCAAGGTGAAGTCCATCAGCGTAGCTTCTTTTGGATTAAAGATTGGCTGCTCCACCTTAATTTTCCAACCTAGAAAATGCTGGAGTAGGGAATTTTCAGTGGTAATCTCAGGATAAAATAGATTCGTGGAGTTGAATATATATTCTCCATCAAAAGAATCAGTGTCAGTTTGTACCACTCCTCGATTTCCCTCGGTATAGATTTTCACTATGTTGCCAGTGTGGAAGGTAATGTTTGGATTCTTAGCGGCTCCATCTAGGACGTGTCGGTAGAAATCATCGCCCAAGATCATCTTGTAGCGATAGGATTGCATCTGAAAAATCTTCGAAAATTCTGGAGTAAAAAAACTTAAGGTACTCCAGCTGTGATGAACCACCGGTTCGAAGATGCCTTCTCCTTTTTCCCAAAAGCACCAGGTTCGGTCATTTTTGGTCTTTTGTTCCCCATCGATTACCAGAATCTTTTTTGCTGCAAATTGACTGTCTTGGACTAATCGATGCAGCAGACTCAGTCCTGCCAGACCTGAGCCGGCGATGATGTAGTCAAAAGAGTTGGACATGGGATTTGATTTCAAAGTTCAGAGGAGATTTCGAGAATTAGCGAAGAAACTTTCTAAGCTCAGCAACGACCGCCTGAGGCTGTTCTGCATGGAGCCAGTGACCCGCATTTGGGATTCGATGAAATTCGTATGATGGGAAATGAGCCAAAATACTTTCCATATCCTTTTCCTGAATGTAATTTGATTTTTCACCGGCTAAGAATAAAACCTTGCCTTTATAGATGGATTCTGTCGCTAGGGCTTTTCCAACCTCCTCGATATGCTTCACGATTACCGGAAGGTTGATTTTCCAATAAAAGCCATCGGCATTTCTACCCAGACTTTTCAGCAAAAACTGTCGTGTTCCAAAGTCTGGAATGTATTCTGCCAGGGCCTCATCAGCTTCTTTTCTTGATTTGATTTCGGGTAAATTGATTGCCTGAAGTCCATCCAAAATCACCTCATGTTGGACCGGATAGTATCGTGGAGAAATATCAGCTACGATCAATCGCTCCACGCGCTCTGGATAATTCACTGCGAATGTCATCGCCACTTTCCCTCCCATGGAGTGCCCCATAAGAAATACTTTATCCAAATTTTCTTCATTCAGCAATTCAAGTATATCGGCTGCCATGACGGCATAGTTCCATTCATCTGAATGCAGGGAATCACCATGATTCCGTTGATCTACTAGATACATGGTAAACTCTTTGTCGAGCTCTTTTGAAATGCTGTACCAATTATCCGCCGAACCAAACAGTCCGTGGAGAATTACTAATGGTGGGCCGGAGCCTATTTTTTTAAAATTTAACTGCATTTTTGATTTACGATTTTTGATTTACGATTTACGAGATCACCTGAACCTCAAGCCTTGGTTTGCTTTTTCAGACAATTTTCTAATCTTTCAATTTTTAATTTTTCTATTTCAAAATTACAGCTCAAGTTTTCGCCTATACATCTGAATTGCATTTTCCAAGCCATAGTACAAGGCATCGCAAATCAAGGCATGTCCGATGGAGACTTCGGCTAGGTAGGGAATGCTTTTTTTCAAAAAGGCCAAATTGTGCAAATCCAAGTCGTGCCCAGCATTTAGTCCCATGCCTAACTCGCGTGCGATTTCAGATACTTCAATGTAAGCTTTTACAGCCTTATTCGGATCAGTGGGAAAACCAACAGCGTAAGGTTCGGTGTAGAGTTCCACCCGATCTGTCCCAGTCAGCTTTGCTGGTTCAAAGTATTTCGCTTCTGGATTGATGAAAATTGATACTCTGACTCCCGCCTCTTTTAATTCGGCTACGATATCCCGCAGCATACTTTGATGTGTGATCGTATCCCAACCAGTATTTGAAGTAATGGCGGTTGGTGGATCAGGAACGAGTGTGGCTTGTGCAGGTTTTACTTTTTTCACCAACTCCATAAATCGCTGATCTGGGTAGCCTTCAATGTTGAATTCGGTGGTGACTACTTTTGCTAAGTCTATCACATCTTGGTAGCGAATGTGTCGTTCATCCGGTCTGGGATGTACAGTAATTCCCTCCGCACCGAATCGCTCAGCATCCAGCGCCACTTGGACTACATTGGGATTATTGGCTCCACGGGCATTCCGTAGGGTGGCGATCTTGTTAATATTTACACTTAGCTTGGTCATATCCGATCTGAAAAGGTATTTTTGGCTTAATTAATAACCTTGTAACACAAACTTAGGACTTATGACTTTAAAGCAGAACATAGAAAGTGAAATTAAATCCGCAATGATCGCGCGGGACAAGACTCGATTGAGTGCTTTGAGAGCGATCAAATCCATGATTTTATTGGAGGAGACAAAAAGTGGGGCTAAAGCGGAGATCTCAGAAGAGGACGAAATGAAAATCCTGACGAAAGCAGCTAAGCAACGAAAAGATTCCGCAGAAATCTATGAGCAGCAGAATAGAGCTGATTTATTGGAAGTGGAAATGGCTGAATTGGCGATTATTCAAGAGTTTTTGCCAAAGGCAATGACAGAAGAAGAAGTCACAGCAGCAATAAAGGCGATCATCACGCAAACTGGGGCCAGCAGTCCAAAAGATATGGGAAAAGTTATGGGTGTAGCCAGCAAAGAACTTTCAGGAAAGGCGGACGGCAAGATGATTGCGGATAAGGTGAAAGCGCTTTTGAATAGCTAAAACTTGGAAATAGTCGACATCGTCATATTGATAATTTTAGGGCTTGGTGCTTATGAGGGATTCAAACAGGGATTTCTCATGAGTATAGTTGGCCTGGTTGGTTTTGTGATCGCTATTATTTTGGGCTTTTACTTCATGGATACCATGGCGGATTGGTTGGGGGAGATTGTCAAAGAAATAAATCTTGGCTATCCTCTGGCGGGCTTCTTGATTATTTTTATTATCAGTATGGTTTTGATCCGAATAGTGGGTTGGATCCTGAAAAAAATGATGGATTTGATTTTGTTGGGAGGGATTGACAGTGCAGCCGGAGGGGTTTTGGGCGTGGTCAAAGCTGGATTTTTTATCAGTTTGTTCCTGTGGTTTACCACAGAATTTAAAATGGACCTTCCCAAAAAATGGCTTAAGAATTCTGAAACCCTAGGTTATATCAAGCCTTTGGCTCCAACGGTGATCGAGGCGGTGGAGCCTTTATTTCCAAGTGTAAAGAGCACAAGGGACAAGGTGGATGAGTTTGTCGATAAGATCAAGGAGAAAGCAAACGAAGAATTATAAGTTTTTTAATCCATAATCACCACAAAGGTTTTGCACGGCAGCGCAAAGCAATTTTTGAGTCAAGTCTTCGGAATGGGCCATTTGAATCATAAATATTGCGGTTTTTACCTCTTGTAACCTCATCGCGCAGCAGCGAGATTTTTTATTTCGGAACTTCAATTTTTCCGATAGCACTGGATTGGTACTCACTTTTAGCTATTTCTACGCGTTAAATTATGCGATAATTACCCTAGGTGACTAGTGAAAATATCGAAAAAGAGCTTAGCTTTGAAT
>JAFMBQ010000231.1 GCA_017858365.1 Algoriphagus sp.
TTCCCTCCAGTTTTTTAGCCTCGATTCTTGGGGCTTTAGCTTCCGGATCCGATTCCGGATAGATTTCATACCCATCACGGTTGACTACCAGTGTGCCTTTTTCGCCCACATATCCGATTCCGTAAGATTTGCCATACGGGCCAGTTTGTAGTCCCCCGTTCATGTCATAATTAATCAAGAAGTCTTGTTTTGGATATAGAACATTCATGGTGTCGAAGGTATCTCGATCTCGATTCTCTTTATTGACATTAGCCGCATAGGTCAGCACTCTAGATGGGACTGCCGGATTTTCTTCCACCCAGATCGCCATGTCTAATAAATGTACTCCCCAGTCAGACATTAATCCCCCGCCATAATCCCAGAAATGTCGCCAGCTACCGTGAAAGCGATTTGGGTTGAAAGTTCTGGAAGTCGCAGGGCCCAGCCAAAAATCATAATCTACGCCTTCCGGTACCGGGGTCGCAGGCTTGATCAAGTTGCCAAGTCCATAATTAAAGTTTGACCAGATATTTACTTTTCTGATTATCATAGCGAATATCATATGTATTATCTCGATTTACTTTTCTGATTTTACCGATATAGCCGCTTTTGACCAAATCTTTGGCTTCGATAAATGCCTGTCCTGAGCGTTGCTGTTGACCCACTTGCATGATTCGATTATACTGATTTTTTGCATTGACCATCAAATCACATTCACCTATCGTATTTGCCATAGGTTTTTCCACATACACATCCTTCCCGGCTTGGCAGGCGGCAACAGCGATCAGGCAATGCCAATGGTCGGGAGTTCCGATGATGACCGCATCCAAGTCGCTTCGCTGCAGTAAGACTCTAAAGTCTGTATAGCGATCCGGTTTTTTTCCTGTAGCAGTTTCCACTTCCCGAATTCTCCGATCAAGTACATTTTGGTCTATATCACAGAGGGCTATGCATTCCACTTCTGGAATGGCGAGGTGATGGCGAAGAATTCCAAACCCCATATTATTACAGCCTATGAGCGCTACTCGGACGCGGTCACTTGGAGCTATGCCTTGCTTTGCCTTAAGTAAAGAAGGTGCTAGCCAAAGGCTACTGGCGAGGAGTCCTGTAGATTTGATAAAGGTGCGACGATCAGTCATAGGGTATTGGATTTTAGTTTGGGAATAGAATCTCGAACTCAAAATACGAGAATTAGAGATGAATAGAAATTGGACTTAGGTAAAAACCTGCAATAAGTGTTTTACAGGATATAAAATACTTATTTATGTGGATAAAATTCAGAAAAAGGTGGATAAGTTGTGATTTTACGGCTGATTATTTGGGGAAAAATTGTGGGTAATTTCTTAGATTTTTTTTTGGAATCAGTAATTAATTATAGCAACTTTAATACATCAAGTAAGAGATAAAAGGTCGGGAATACGATTCCGGGTTCTAATTTGAAAGTTTGAGATCAGGCACAAAGGGGAATTTATCTTCGGGTAGATTTCTGGGACGAGACATCGCAGAAGTGCAAAAACGATTTGGTTGAGTTTGAAAAAGTCTTCGGATGGATTCAAATTTTCGTACACAAAGGAAAGACGAGCAATCGTTTTTTGAGAGGGGCAACTCCAGAAGTGAGCATACGATTAGTCAGCTGGCTGAATCTCTTCGGAGAAGAAGCGATCGTGCACAAAGGAACGGCTGGTTAACTCCAGTAGTTTGCAACGGTTCACCGCAGAAGTGCAATAACAGATCGGCCCATGAAAGATGTTCATTACTGGATATCGAGACTCTTGGCATAAATGGTCAAATCCTTCTGGAAATGGCTGAAACAGGCAACTGCAGAAATGCGCTACAGGAGAACTCTAATGGGACAGGCGTTTCGGCGCGGCTTGAAGAAAGGAGCATAAACTCGGGCAACTGAGAATAGCCTCGAACGGTAGCTTGACGCAGATTGAAGACTATGGTTTACAATTTGTGAGACGGGAAGCATTCGCAAGAATTGTTTCCCGTTTTTGTTTTAAGGGCTGGGAATCGATATTTGGAATAAATTTTCTTTTAATTTTTTTAAGGTTTCTGACTTCTTCAAAACCAAAGTCATCCATTCATTTTTTGTTGTAAGTAAATTTTTGCCCAAATGATAAGCCAATAAATCAGTCAAATATCAGATTGCTATTAGTGTGGTAAAGAAATGAGCCTTTTTCAAAAGTAAATTCAAGAGTCTGAAATTTGACTATATGGAAATTAGTGAAGGAAACTTCCGGAATAAAAAAGAGGCTGTCCCACTTTGTGAGACAGCCTCTTCTTATTCAACTTGATTGCAGGTGTTCTTTCAAACAGATCCCTACAATTACTTAGAATGAGGGGAAATTAATTTTTCAAATAAGCAGAATACATCCAAACTGATTTTTCTTGAGCTCTGACATAATCACTCATGAGTGCGTTGGTTCCTTCGTCACCAGCATCAGCTGATAATTCGAGAAGTGTACGCTGTAAGGTAATGATGGTCTTGAATGAGCTTAAAATATTTGATACCGCCTGCTGCCCGTCGGATACCTCATTGCTTTCCTGTATGCTGGAAATAGTTTTGTAGTATGAGTATTTATGATTCGGAGAGTGACCTAGCGTTAAAATCCGCTCAGCTACTTCGTCAATTTTAATTAGCAATTCATTGTAGAGCTCCTCAAACTTCACATGAAGTTCGAAGAATTTTTCTCCTTGAATGTTCCAGTGATATCCTCTTGTATTTTGATAAAAGATAGAATAATTAGCAAGAAGCTCATCTAGTTTCCCCGCTAGTTCTGCGGACTTAGTTGTATCTAAACCAATTGAATTTAAATTTTCCATGATATTAATTTAAGTATAAAATTCTCTTAGAATGACTATTAGTGTTAATAGTCCATCTTTATAACAAGCTCTAGAGGTAATAGTTCTTTATTATTCTGATTAATGGATTAACTTTTGAAGGCTCTAGCCCAAGAGAGTGGGGAGCTAAACGGTTTATTTTACAGCTATTCTTTCGTGAGGTGCCAATAAGTTGCGATTTGGCACGAATTAAAAATAAATAATTCTGGGATATAATGTTCACCTGTTTTTAGCGCTTAAGCATTTCAAACTGTCCTATTCCAATTCATTCTGGAAAGTCCTAGATCAGGGGTATGAGAGATGAACGAGCGGGTTTATTAATCACTTATTTCAATGCTCGGATTGTGGGGGGGAATTTTCTGCAATAGCTTTTTTTGTTTTCCAATCCCAAAGCACAATATTCCATTCTTGAAATTCATCTTTGAACTTATAGATAATTTCAAAACCTACACGGAGGTGTGCTCGAATTGAACGGCTATTGGTAGTCACTATTTCAGTGATTGCGAATTCATATTCTTCCTCAAAAATCTTTCGGTATTCAGCGAACATCTTATCAATCCAACCCAATCCACGAAATTCCTTTCCTACACAAACTTGCCCAACGATTAGGTAATTAGAGTCTCGAATTTCTTTTCCTGAGTGTTTGATTCTATCGATCTGCTCAAACATAGGTTTCAACATCGGGACAGTTTCGCGAAGCGACTTGCTCATTGCCAAAAGATAGCCCACAACCTTTTCGTTCTCCTTTAAAATCAATTGAGGCGCATACTTAGAAAAATTTTGTAGATCTGATAACTGATGCGACACCATCACAAACCCCTGATCCGATTTTTCTTCTTTTGATACGTTTTGAGCAAGATTTTCACTTTGCAGAAGTAGGATTCCTTCTAGATCAGATTGGGTGTTCGCGGTGCAAATTATTGCCATGGGAAGCAATTTGGGGGATAAAACATTCGGATTAAAACGTGTCTTCTACTCTTTAATTTTTTAAAGATTCCAACGAGAAATTTAACTTAAGTATATATTCCAAGGACGTTGTAGAACATGCCATTTAATCAAACCTAAATAAGTGCATGTGGTGTAAGAAATGTAGCTACTTTGAATCAAATTTTTTATGTTGGTTTCGTCTTAGTTTGATAAAACATCCGATCTATGAAATTCAATAAAATTTTCTTTGGCATTTGGGCATTGTTGTTTGTCTTGTTTGCCTATTGGCAGTTCAATGATCCTGATCCTGAAGTTTGGGTTAGTATCTATGCTGTGGCGGTGATTTTCTGCTTGCTTGGAGTTCGTGGGATATTCCCAAAATTTCCTTTAACCTTGGTCGTAGTACTTTGTGTTTTAGGAGCCATTTACTTCTTTCCTGGAGGGGTAGGAGATTGGGTCTCGCAGGAGTGGGCGCAAAAAGACCTCACTATGAAAACGCAACAAATGGAAGAAAATCGAGAGACTTTTGGACTCCTTATAATTGCAATAGTGTTAAGTCCTGCTCTTTGGAAGGCATGGAAAGCTTAGAAAATCCTACTGCCTAATGCTTAAGCCATTTTAGAATGCTTTAAAAAAATTAGAATTAACTTAATACTTTCTAATTCAAACCCTAAAAAAACCATGAAAAACCTATTACTCTGTCTGACAGTATTCCTCCTGTCTTTCACAGCTTTTGCACAGCAAAACTCAGATATGAAATCAACCTACTCCGAAGTCCGGAAGTATTACGCCAATGATGGCAAACTTCAAGACCTGCTCAATCGCTTTCAAAATCACACCATGAAGCTATTTGAAAAAGCTGGAATGGAAAATATTGCCTACTTCTTACCTGCTGAAAACACGGATAATTCTATGACTTATATTCTGGGCTATCCTGATGAAAAATCTAGAGACCGGATGTGGGCCGATTTCGGGAATGATCCTGACTGGAAAAAAGCGAAGGCAGATTCCGAAGTGAATGGAGGGTTGGTCAAAAGTGTGGACCAAACCTTTATGGTACTTGCGCCTCATCTGAATGATAATCCGAAGCCTATGCCTAGTGGTGTGATCCAAATGCGAACCTATACTTTACTCGACGGAAAAGTGCCAAATATCCAAGCTCGATTCCGAGATCATACCCAAGCCCTTTTTGAAAAACAAGGATTGAGAAATTACACCTATTGGATGACTGTACCGAAAGACGGATCACAGCCTAAACTGTTATATCTACTTGGAGCAAAAGATCAGGCAAGTTTTGATGCTGGTTTTGCTGCATTCTTAAAAGATCCAGAATGGATTAAAGCTCGTGATGCTTCTGAAGCTTCTGGGAAAATCGTTGAGAAAGTCGATGCCACAATGTTTAAAACCTTGCCTTTTTCTCCTTTGAAATAAGAGTAAGTCTAGATTGTTAACCTTTGAGTCCTGATAGCTATTGGGACTCAATTTTTTTTTTAAACCACATTGTCGGAAAGAAAAGGTAGTCTTTAGGGTGAATTATTTTTAGATGTAATGACTTAATGGTTCCAAGTGTAAAAGTACGTTTCTTAGTAAACCCAGCTATCGGATGAGCAGCAAAGCAGAAAGAATAGGTTAATAGGGTATGGAGAATAATGTGCTTTACGACATACCTACGAAAAAATCTAAGCTTCACCTCTTTGATGTTTTCGTAGGTGACCATGTGGAAAAAACTACTTTCTCGCGCTCTAGCATTCATTCCTATTACAAAACACCTCCAAAAAAAAGCCAACCCCATCCCTGGAATTGGCTCTTATTATTTTATTGATCAATCGATTACTTTGGCATGAAGGTCATTCCTGCCAGAATAAAGGTTCCTGGATCTCCTCCATTCTTGGTTTTGCTGGTGACATAGATTGTATGCATTTTACCATCAGCTGTGCCAGTTAGTGGCACCATAAATGGCTTGTAATACATTCCTCGCTCATCTGGAGCAACTTGCCCCTGAGTAAAGGTTCCTTCACCGACTTTGCTGCCTGTCGGACTATCCAAGTGTAGTTCGAAGATCATGTCCTCAGTCATTGGCTCTCGTGAAGCTGACATCAACATTACCGACCCTATGTTAGTCAAATCGATATTCTTAATCGCAAAATGTGCTTCTGTTTTTGGAACCATCAAGAGATTCATTCCTCCAAAACTCATTGCTGTATAATCCTTCAAGTTGACTGCATTTGCTAAATCAACCGTATTATTCATGAGGTAAACACTCTTTGATCCAGACAGTGGTTTAATTCCTTCTCCACCTTGATCAGTGTAAGAGGCAGTTAATACTAAAGTTCCGGCAGTCGTAGAAGCTTTACCCATAGTTGGATTGATGCTACCCGAAGCTGGAAGGCTAGGTATAGCTGCAGCTCCATCCAATGATAATATATAGCTGATTAGCGCATTCATTTCTGAAGCTTTCAAGTTTGGATTTGCTGGCATTACAGTTTCTCCCCATACTCCTCCACCACCATTCATGATTTTGGTTCTTAAGTAAGGAATATCCTTATCTGAATATTTTTTAGCAACATCAGTGTAAGCTGGGCCGATGGATGTTTCAGCTTCTTTATGACATGTTTTACAAGTCAAAGAAGCTACGAGGGACTTACCGACCATAGCATCTGACATGATTTTATGACCCATATCAGCTTCTGCCATATCTACTCCCTCACGGTAATCCGCAGACACATAAAGCGTACTTAAGTCCTTTGAGGCTTCTGGATGATCTCCATCTGACACAGCTACCGAATAGGTAACTTGTTTTCCAGGGAAATAGAAAGACTTATTTCCGTTGATTTCGATTGCCACTTCCGGAGCAATATTTCCTGCATAGACACTTGCAATAGCACTTGTCCCGGTTAAGCCGGCAGGATCAGCCGCACTTACTTTCACTTCGTACTCTCCGATCTGATCAAAGGTATAAGACAAGGAAGGTTCGGTGGTAGTTTCGGTTTTACCATTGCCCAAGTCC
>JAFMBQ010000010.1 GCA_017858365.1 Algoriphagus sp.
AGGCCTCTTTGAATACCTCGGTATAGGTTGGGTGTGCGTGGGACATCCTAGAGATATCTTCAGCAGAAGCTCGGAATTCCATCGCCACCACTGCCTCAGCAATCATATCTGCAGTTCTAGGCCCAATCATGTGTACACCTAATATTTCGTCTGTTGACGCGTCTGCAAGGACTTTAACCAAGCCATCTGTATCCATAGAAGCACGTGCACGTCCAGAAGCCATGAATGGGAACTTTCCAGTTTTATAGTTGATGCCCTTTGCTTTTAACTCCTCCTCAGTATAACCCACAGCAGCTACTTCTGGCCAGGTATAAACTACGCCCGGGATCAGATTATAATTGATATGAGGCTTTTGTCCAGCGATTGTCTCTGCTACGAATGTGCCTTCCTCTTCTGCTTTGTGTGCAAGCATTGCTCCTTTGACCACATCGCCAATGGCGTAGATATTTGATGCAGTAGTCTGTAAATGATCATTCACTTCTACTTGACCTCTTTCAGTTATTTTGACTCCCGCAGCTTCCGCGTTGAGGCCATCGGTATATGGTTTCCTTCCAATCGAAACTAATACATAATCACCTTTTATTTCAACGATTTCGCCCTTTGAGTCCTCAGCTTTTACCGTAACCTCTTTCCCTTTTCTTTCTACTCCTACTACTTTGTGCTTTAGGTAAAAATCGAATCCGATTTTCTTTAAAGACTTCTGAAGTTCTTTTCCCATTGTACGATCCATTGAAGGAATCAAAGAATCCATAAATTCTATCACCGAAACTTTGGCTCCCATACGACCATAAACTGAACCAAGCTCCATTCCAATAACTCCACCTCCAATTACGATCATGTGCTTTGGGATTTCCTTCAAATTCAAAGCCTCTGTGGATGTAATCACTCGGTCTTTATCCAATTTGATAAAGGGCAGATTTGCTGGCTTGGAGCCGGTTGCGATGATGATATTTTTACCCTGAATTTCTTCAGCAGAACCATCATCCTTGGTTACTTTGACAGTCGTATTATTGACAAAAGAGCCCAAGCCTTGGTGAACATCAATCTTATTTTTCTTCATCAAATAAGAAATTCCATCCACATTTTGCTTGACCACATCTTCTTTTCTAGCGATCATCTGCTTTAAATCAACTTTCAAATTGCTCAGGTTGATTCCGTGAGTTTTGAAGGTATGAGCCGCATTGTGGTAATGCTCAGATGAATCCAAGAGTGCTTTTGAAGGAATACAGCCCACATTCAGGCAAGTACCACCAAGCGTTGGGTATTTCTCAATGATTGCAGTTTTCATTCCAAGCTGTGCGCAGCGAATCGCTGCTACATATCCACCTGGACCGGAACCGATTATTATGACGTCGTACATTTTTTTTTTAGAATTTAGAGCCTAGAAATAAGATCCAAGACTGGTTAAAAAGAGGGCTGATTGTTCGCCGCCCATCGTAAATAGTAAATCAATTAGACCCCAAACAACAATCGAGTTGGTTCCTCAAGCAATTGTTTTACACGTACCAAGAAACTTACAGATTCTCTTCCGTCAATGATTCGGTGATCATAAGAAAGAGCGATGTACATCATTGGAAGGATCTTCACTTCACCGTTCACGGCCATTGGGCGCTCCACGATATTGTGCATTCCCAAGATTGCGGATTGAGGTGCATTGATGATCGGAGTAGACATCATAGACCCGAATACGCCTCCATTGGTGAGAGTAAAGGTACCTCCAGTCATTTCTTCGATTGACAATTTATTGTCTCTCGCTTTTCCGGCAAGTCTTACTACCTCTTTTTCGATTTGGTCAAAAGACATGCTTTCTGCATTTCGGATTACAGGAACAACCAATCCTTTCGGCGCTGAAACTGCAATCGAAATATCACAATAATCATTGAATACCATCTCATTGCCATCAATTTTAGCATTTACTGATGGCCACTCTTGGAGTGCAACACAAACTGCTTTGGTGAAGAATGACATAAAGCCCAAGCCTACACCATGTTTTTCTTTGAATTGATCTTTGAATTTGGAACGCATATCCATGATCGGCTTCATGTTGACCTCGTTGAATGTAGTCAGCATCGCCGTTTCATTTTTCACAGTTACCAATCTTCTGGACACCGTTTTTCTCAATGAAGACATTCTTTCTCTCCGCTCATTTCGCGAGCCAGAAACTGAAACTGGAGTTGCCTCAGGTTTGGTTTCTGCTTTTGGTGCAGTACTCGGAGCAGGAGTGGATTTTTTTGCAGCCTCGGCATCTTCTTTAGTGATTCTTCCATCCTTCCCAGATCCAGCAACCTGAGCTGGTGCAATCCCTTTCTCAGAAAGTATCTTGGCAGCCGCAGGAGATGCATGTCCCGTTGCATAGGAGTCTTTACCTGAAGCTGGAGTCGAACTAGCAGGAGTAGCTGCGCTTGGGCTGGCTTCCGTTGCAGGTTCACCTTCCATTACTTCGATCTTACAGATTGTACCACCGATTTCAAGCGTATCACCCTCTTGAGCTACATGGCGCAGAATGCCTGAAGCCTCAGCTGGAAGTTCAAAAGTCGCTTTGTCAGAATCCACTTCTGCAATGATTTCATCCAACTTCACAAAGTCTCCATCCTTTTTTAGCCAATTCGCAAGAGTTACTTCTGTGATCGATTCACCTACACTAGGCACGACCATAGTTTTCACCTCTCCTGTCCCCTCGTCAGCCACTTTTGCGGGAGCTACTGATTTTGGAGTATCGGAGGATGGAGTAGCAGCTTTAGAAGCAGTTGCTCCTTCTTCTATGACACAAATCACAGCGCCAATCTCTAAGGTATCTCCTTCTTTGGCTTTAATTTTCAAAACACCTGCAGCCTCAGCTGGCAGTTCAAATGTGGCTTTGTCTGACTCTAGCTCACATAATACTTCGTCCATTTGAACTTCATCGCCATCTTTTTTAAACCATTGGCCGACGGTCACTTCAGTTATTGATTCACCTACTGCGGGGACTTTAATTTCTTTGCTCATAAGTTTTATAGTATTGTCTTCGGAAAATGGCGACAAAATGAAAGGATTTATTTTGGATTTAAGCTGCTGGAATTAATTAACTTTTAGTGCTTTGGCGACAATATTTCTCTGCTCTTCTTGGTGGACTTTATTATATCCTGTCGCAGGAGAAGCACTGGGTTTTCTGGAAATTAGCTCCATTGGCAACTCTTTATAAAGTAGTCTTAGAAGATAATTCCAATAGCCCATATTTTCTGGCTCTTCCTGAACCCACACTACTTCTGCTTTTCCATAACCTTTAAGGATATCTTGAATTTGTTTAATAGGCAATGGATGAAGCTGCTCGATTCTTACGATTGCCACATTAGTAATTTTATCCTTCTCTCTTGCTTCCTCCAAATCATAATATATTTTGCCAGAACAAAGGATCACTCGCTTTACATCTTTTGCCTTCACGGTGACATCCGCGATGACTTCTCTGAAAGAACCTTCGGTAAATTCTGCCAAAGGAGATATTACTTTAGGATGTCTTAACAATGATTTTGGAGACATCACAATACAAGGTTTTCTAAAATCCCAAGTCAATTGTCTTCGAAGTAAGTGGAAAAAGTTAGAAGGCTCTGTGATATTGGCAACCACCATATTGTACTCTGCAGAAAGCTGGAGGAATCGCTCAGGTCTAGCATTTGAATGCTCAGGTCCTTGACCTTCATAGCCATGTGGAAGTAACATAACCAAGCCATTCATTTTTTGCCATTTGGTCTCTCCTGAAGAAATAAATTGATCAATCATGGTTTGAGCACCATTGGCAAAATCACCAAATTGAGCTTCCCAAATCGTAAGACAATTGGGATTGGCCATCCCGTAGCCATATTCAAATCCTAAAACAGCATATTCCGAAAGCAAGGAGTTGTAGATATGAAATTGACCTTTTCGATCTTTCAATTCCAAAAGGGAATTGAATTCCTGATTCGTATTAGCATCATGTAGCACAGCATGCCTATGAGAGAATGTCCCACGCTGCACATCCTGACCAGTCAATCTTACGCTTTTACCTTCCAAAAGAAGCGTACCATATGCCAAAAGTTCAGCAGCAGCCCAGTTCAATTCTTTGGACTGAAAGAACATGTCTTTACGTTGCTTAAATTGTGCCTCGATCTGCTTTAATGGTTTAAAACCCTTTGGCAACACAGTTAAGGCATGCGCAACTTTTTCAATTTCAGCTGATGATACTCCTGTTGCTGGAGATTTATCAAAATCAGCAGGCTCGGAGCGTCTCAAGCTGCGCCATTCCTCTTCAAATCTGGTAGCCTGGTATGGCAAAGGCTTCTCTTTGACCATATTCAGACGATCTTGAAGCAATTGCCTAAACTCCTCATCCATCTGGGAGGCGATTTTCGCGTCAAAATCTCCACGTTCGGTCAATCGCTTGACGTAAATCTCTCTTGGGTTGGGATGCTTGGAAATGATATTGTAAAGTTCCGGTTGTGTGAATTTAGGCTCATCCGACTCGTTGTGCCCATGACGCCTGTAACAGACCATATCCACAAAAATATCTTTGCTGAACTTTTGTCGAAATTCTGACGCCAGTTTCGCTGCAAATACAACAGCTTCGGCATTATCGCCATTGACGTGAATTACTGGAGCATCAATGATTTTTGCCACATCGGTACAGTAAATAGAAGTTCGTGCATCATCAAAATCAGTTGTAAACCCAACCTGATTATTGATCACAAAGTGGATGGTTCCTCCGGTATTATATCCTTCCAAGCCAGCCATTTGAGTTACCTCATAAACGATTCCCTGACCTGCTACAGCAGCATCTCCATGGATCAAAATAGGAAGTGCTTTCTTCGCATCTCCCTTGTGCTCAGAATCAATTTTAGCTCTAATGAAACCTTCCACTACAGGGTTTACTGCTTCAAGGTGAGATGGATTAGGTGCTAATTTGAGGTGTACTTTGTTGTTATTTGGCGTAATAATATCACTGGAATAGCCCATGTGGTATTTCACATCACCATCTCCCATCGTCAAGTCAGGCTTTGCGGTACCTTCAAATTCGGAAAAAATTTGTTCATAGGTTTTACCCATGATATTTGCCAGCACATTCAATCGACCACGGTGTGCCATGCCGATCATTACTTCTTTGACTCCTAGCTCAGATGAAATATTAATTACAGCATCCAAAAATGGGATTGTACTTTCGCCACCTTCCAAAGAGAATCGCTTCTGACCAAGGTATTTGGTATGAAGAAAGTTTTCAAAAACTACTGCTTGATTGAGTTTAAAAAGAATTCGTTTTTTATCGTCATGTGTAGGATTGAAAGCCAAAGCTTCCTTTTCCACCTTGGTTTTGAACCAATCCAGCATCTCTGGATCCCGAATATATAAATACTCAAAGCCCATCGGGCCTTCATAGATGGTCTTCAGTGAGGCTATAATAACTGAAAGCTTGGATTTCCCAATCCCGATTTCATTACCAGCTTGGAACTCCGTATTCATGTCCTCCTGACCCAGTCCGAAATCCTGCGGATCAATCAATGCTTTACGGTCTCTACGCTCACGAACTGGATTTGTCTTTGATCTCAAATGAGCACGAGATCGATGTGCATGGATTAATGCTCTTACTTTTATCTCTTTGGGAAGCTGCTCCATGTCCATAATTGTGCCCGGAGTGGCAAGTGAACCATTTTTTGGGGCTGTGCCATTAGACGCCACAGTAATTGTAGCCTGATCATCTCCTTCGGATGAATAATTGGACAGGGCAAAATCAAACCCATCAAAGAATTCTTTCCAGCTGGAATCTATGGAATCGGGATCTGATTTATAGGAATGATAGAGCTCATCTACATAAGAAACATGAGCATTTGCGATGTAAGAGAATTTATCCATGACAGTTTTTTATAGGGTAAACAAAACTATATGGAATAATTGGCTTAAAAAAATTGCCCATTTGCAAAGGCAAATGTATATAATAAAAAAAAGCAGCGCATATAGCGCTGCTTTTAAAATTTGATCGAATCTTGATTATCTTAAAGTGGATGGCCAAGGCTTACCTGAATTAGATTTAATATCAACTAATCCTGTTTCACCGTCGCCGTTAAGCCATTGGATTACTAAATTAGTAGAGTTAACACTTACAACAGTCATGCTGTATGCAGATGAATATTTATCAGATCCACTCATAGTCAACTTACCACAAGCATCGCTAATTCTAACGTTACCAGATCCCCATGAATCACCATAGCAATCCCAGAAACCAAATGTACCATCTGTAATTCTATAAGCACCTGGCGAACCTGATACAGCTGCAAATGTTGTCTTTCCAGTAACAACCTTAGCACAAGAACCATAAACTGACTCCATATTGGTTTGTGTAAAATCATAAGTTCCACCTAAATCAGACGGACAAATTACACTTACATTATAAAGGAATGGAGAGGCATAGAAAGGAGCACCCGCAACATCACCAGATAAATTTGTGTTGGTGAATTTACGTCCAAATCGGTCATTTAAAACCAATCTAAACTCAAACACATCAGCACCATTAATACCAGCAGAAGTTAACCCTACAGCAGCGATTGCTTCTGCAGCTGTAATGTTAATCTGAGCTCTCAAGAATCTTGAGTCTGCATTAGGTGCAAAATCAGATTTTTGAAGAGTCTTAACAAGTACATCAGCCTCTGGTGTGTATTTCAAACCCACTCCAGCGATTAATCTTCTGTGTCTAACTCTCACTTCTACTGTTTCTACAGTAGCGCCATCTTCGATATCCACAGCCTCAATGGTAATGTCAAACTTAGAGTTTGCAAGATCAAAGAAGTTGAAACTTGTGCTAGTTCTGGAGATGGTTCTCAAATAAGCTGCTGTGTCGAATGTTGTATACGGAACACTAGGCTCCACAAAGTCACGACAAGAGCTTAAGAAAACCAAGGCTCCCATTAGCAGTCCGAAACTATATTTAAATATTTTCATTTTTCTTATATATTTTTTGGTTAGTAAACCCAAGAATTACCAGCAGGATTGTTATCCCAGAACACTTGAACCGATTGATCTGCTTTCTGAACAGCATTGGTATTTGTAACCAAATAATTCAAAGGATAGAAGAATGAACGCGGGAAAGTCCCAGGATTGACTTCTAAGCCTGGCTGCATATTAGATGGCTGACCAGTTCTTCTGTACAAGTTGAAAGCTTCAGTACCGTTGCCGAAAAGAGACAACCAATACTCTCTACCAATAATTTTCATTTTGACAGGTGCTCCATCATATTCAGTAGACACATAAGTCAAATAATTACCCACTTGTGATGCATAAGTCGCATCAGGAGTAAATCCAGTAATCGTACCAGTCTCTGTAGTAGTCTTAGACCAGCTTCTTACATACTCCAGGTGCTTCTTGATTCCATCTAACATTAAGGTTTTTGGATTACCCGCTGTGCCAAGAGTCAAAGCAGACTCAGCTAACATGAAGTCAACATAAGCTGCCAACATGATCGGATGAATACCAGCTCCTTGTGCACCTAGATTAGGATTATTTACTGGAGCGCCAGAATTGTTGTCAAATCTACCGCCAGCTGGGAATACTCCCCAAGCAGTACGCTTCAATCCATCTGGCGGAATACCGTCTGGATCTAAGTGATCACGACCCCAATAACCTCTTTGACCAGGAAGACAGTAAATAAAATTGCCTACTAGATACTGTGGAGGTGCGATCTGAGTAATACACTCGATTTCATCAGGATTAGTAGAATTCACGATAGTTTGACGATACATGTAGTATCTCACACGAGGATCATCAAATCCCTTTGCCTCTGTCAAATGCCACATGTAGTAAGTAGACTGATAGTCACCACCACCTGAAGTGTATTGGCCAGCAAAACGAGGATGTCTAGAATCCGGATCAGCTCTTGAAGTACCAAACTTCCAAACGAAGTCATCACCAACTTTAAGGAAATTGTTTGCTGCAACTAGTGCATCAATACCAGCTTTAGATTCAGCAGTTTTTACCAATCGAGTATTTAAATAATATCTCAATTTCATGGTATTCACTAGTCTAATCCATTTGGTATAATTCCTACCATAGAAATAGTCATTTGGAGTTCCAGCAGACGGAGCAGCCTTGAAATGTGCATCAGCCTCATTCAACGCTACAAGAGCAGCCGAATAAACAGACTCACCTGTATCCACCTTAGGATTAAAGTTAGAAGGATCAAGAGCTTCAGACAATGGAACGTCACCATAAGAATCTACTAGGTGCATGTAAACCATTGCTTTGATTGTCTTAGCAATTCCTAGGTGTCTCTGAAGATTACCTTCCTCAGCTAATGGCTCAAGAAATGCGATATCTGCAAGAATACCAGAATAGGTACCTGTCCAATACCCATTAGTAGTACCTGGAGTATAGGCTCCTTCATACTGTGCACCTCCTTGATTGATAATACGAGTTAATCTCATGCCATCATCACCTACTGCGTTGAAGACACCTTGATAACCCAATTGGATACTATTCAAAAGGAAGTTTGGATCAGCCGTAGCAGCAGTCACTGCATTCGGATCATCTTGTAAGTCGAGGTCACATGATGTCGCAAATAACATACTTGCGGCGATCATTAGACTATATATTTTTCTTTTCATTGTATTTCAGTTTTGGGATTAGAATGTAAGTGTTACAGTTCCACCAAATCTTCTGGAGCTAGGACCGGTTACGAAATCGAAACCAAGACCATTACCCACACCAGTACCTAACACGTCCACGTCAAAGTTCATGTTAGGAGGGAAGTTTAAGGCTTTAAACCAAAGGTTACTTCCACTTACAGCTACAGAAGCTCTCTTGAATGGGGTTTTAGCCATCAAGTTAGAAGGCAATTGATATCCAAGGGATAATTCACGAAGTCTGATCATAGAACCGTCAAAAATGTTTGGCTCATCTGTAGCTCCCTGATATCCGCTAAAGAAATAGTTAGCCGCAGTGATCTGAATATCATTTGGTGTACCATCTTCTTTCACACCTGGCATGATAAAGGTCAATTCTCTATCTATCACAGGATCTTTCGTTACACCTCTCGCAAGTGTTGCAGTTACAGTATTAGAGAATACATCTCCTTTATGTCTGTACTCAAGCATTGCATTCAAAGTGAACCCCTTGTACGAGATTGAATTAATCCAAGAACCATTCCAACGTGGGTTAGGATCACCCAATGTCACTAGATCTGATGTTGGCTTGTGAAGACCATTAGAAAGGATGATAGGCTGTCCAGTCTGCTCATCTCTATCAAAACCAATACCTCTAATAATATTGAATGGCTGACCTGGGATAGCGAAGTTTCCTAAGTTAGTGAAACCAGCTACAACCACTTCTTCCAAACCTCCACCTAGTTCAAGTACTACACTTCTGTACATAGACCAGTTGACGGTTGATTCCCAACGGAAACCAGATGCAGTAGATATTGGAGTAACAGTAGCTTGGAATTCAATTCCTCTTGTTCTCAGCTTACCAATGTTGATCTGCGTAGAAGTAAATCCTGTTGCTGGATCAATCGGTGAGTTGGTAATCAAGTCACGAGTATTCTTCTCATAAAGTGATAGGTCAAATCTCAACTTGTTGTTGAACATAACACCTTCCACACCAAATTCAAATTCTTCCTGAAGCTCTGGCTTCAAGTTAGGATTACCCAATCTGTTTGCTACTGCGTGAGTTTGTGTCACCTGACCGTTGACATCGAATGCTCTAGCACTTTGTGCAAGAATATTTCGAGTTCTGTACGGAGGAGGGAAACCAGCAGAAGTACCATAAGCAAGTCTCAATTTCAAATCATTAACCGTAGAAGAGTTCCAGTTGAACGCTGTGCTAGGAATGAAAGAAACTGATGCACCTGGATAAAGAATTCTTCTGTTTTCAGGCTCTACTGTTGAAGTCCAGTCATTTCTTGCAGATAAATTCAAATACAAGTAATTAGAATAATCTAGCGTAACGTTTGCGTAAACTCCCATTCTTCGCTCTTCTTGAGTGCTGTTCATAGTGCCTCCACTATAAGCATCATTACTGGATGAGTTAGTGAAGTTAGAGTGTCTGAATAATCCAAAGGCCAACTGACCTTGAGAAGCAACACCTACTTGCTCAAAATAATCATATCTTGAATTACCACCCAATAGGAATGACATACCAATCTTATCTGAAATTTCAGTCTTCCAGTTCAATACCAAATCTTGGTTCCAAATCGTATTCTTAAGGTTAATAGTTCTGTAATATCCTGAAGTGGTTGCTAAGCTAGAAGAAGGTCCTCCTTTATTATATCTCAATTCTTGCTGCTCAGTGTACGTATCCAAACCAATTCTGTATGTTACAGAGAAGTCGTCTGTGACATCATATACCAATGAAGTAGAATTGAAGAAACGCTGAACGTCAGAAGTATTTTGGTAATTCTTCACCAACCAAAGCGGATTAACGATATCGTTTCCACCTCTATAGTATACAGAGCTTTTGTCGACAGGATTTTCGAAAGGAAGACCCGCCAAATCAACTGATCTCGGAGTATACAATACGTGAGCAAACACGGAAGGAATACCACCAGAAGGTCCTGATCCAAAAGAAGCATTTACTGGAGGAGACTCAAGGTCGGTGATTGCAAAAGTGAACGAAGAGTTCACTGTAAGCTTATCAGTTACAGCAGAGTTGATTCCCAATCCGAAATTATACTTCTTCAAGTTGTTACCTGGAGTAAAACCTTCGTCATCGGTGTAACCAAAACTTGCACTGTAACCAGTCTTGTCTGAACCACCTGCAATCTGAATCGAAGTATTAGATACTAGACCAGTTTGGAAAAATGCAGTGGATGGATCTTCGTATGCTTTATAATCATACTTCACAGGTGTACCACCTACGATACCATCTACCCAAAACTGAGGGAATGCCTCACGTACCGAAGCAACAGAGGAAGTAGCGTAAGGGTGATTTACTTGTAAACCCTGGTCCATTCTCGGACCGAAGTTAGAGAAGAAGAAACCTGGAGCCTGCTGGAAACCGTTACCATAAGTAGTTCCATAAGTTGGCAAAGAAGCCGCAGTATTGGAGAATACAGATTGGTTGATAGTTACTTCAGCAGATTTTCTTTTAGAAGCACCAGATTTAGTAGTAATCAAGATTACACCATTTCTTCCCTGGTCACCATAAAGAACGGTTGCTGAAAGACCTTTCAAAACTGACATTGATTCGATGTTATTAGGATCGATGTCCAAGAATCTTGAAGAGGTAGTAGCCCCACCAGTGGTGAAACCATTGGTATTGTTGGTTGAGGTGTTGAAAGGCACACCATCTACTACGAATAGAGGCTGGTTAGAACCGGTAGCGGAGGAATAGCCTCTTATTACCATGTTTGTACCAGAACCTGACATACCGTTAGTAGAGGTGATATTCACACCTGGTACTTTTCCTTGCAATACGCGAGCTACGTCTTGCTCGGGACGATTTTCTAGTTGATCGCTGTCCACGGAAGTAACTCCGTAACCGAGCGCTTTCTTTTCTCTTTCGATACCGATCGCCGTTACTACCACTTCGGATAGCTGCGACGCATCGACTGTAAGAGTTACATTAATTACGGTCCGATTACCGATTGACTCTTCTGAAGCCTTAAGGCCAACAAAAGAGAAAATCAGGACATTGGATCCCGCAGGTACGTTAATGGAGTAATTACCATCCAGATCGGTGGTAGTACCCACTGTCGTACCTTTCGCGAGGACGGTTGCACCTGGCAAACCCAGTCCATCTTCATCTGAGATTACCTTGCCGGTAACCACTCGTTGCTGCGCTGACACCTCATAACTGAGTGTCATGGTGAATAGCGCAACAACCAAGAGTAAAGCTTTTCTCATAAGGTATTTAGTTTAGTTGATACGTAAATAAAATTCCTTTCTAGCGAAATTCAAAATCGAGCTCAAACTTAAACAAAACACATTATATTTAATATTTTTCACCTTTAAGTACAATTAATAAGTATTTTATCAAGATATATTTACTTGATTTATTCTTTTTATTAAATTTTTCGGTTATTTGTTAAACTAACGGTAGATTTCTTATATAAGTGGGGTAAAAAATCGATAATTCGGTTTTGCCCTCTTTGTTAACATTTATTAACTGAAATCAACTGATTTATTAACATTAACAAAACATTATTCTGAAGAATTGGAAAAATGATTAAATTCAAAAAATGTTTTATTTTGATAAATAAGAAAAAATAAAATAATATTTGATGGAATCGTAAAATATCCACCTAAAAGGCATTTTTGTAGGTTTATTTAGAATATTATTCTATTTGAATTTTACCAAGACCGGTTGTAGTGATAAAAAAGATTAGGAAAAATCTGTTAGGGTCATTTTCTACAAGGAAAATTTAAGTTTTCTGCCAAAACCCCAAAAACAGGTTCAAAATTTTAAAGAAAAGAAATTTTTACAGAGAATATCTTAAGGTGAAGGCTGCATCATCTTCC
Organism: Algoriphagus sp.; assembly: GCA_017858365.1. Classification (GTDB taxonomy): domain Bacteria; phylum Bacteroidota; class Bacteroidia; order Cytophagales; family Cyclobacteriaceae; genus Algoriphagus. The sequence goes on from JAFMBQ010000010.1 coordinate 12,447, forward strand.
CAAAAGCCAGCAAAGTCTTGAAAGTTTATTGCGGGTTTCCAGTAAAAACCGAAATAAAAATTGCTTCGGTTAATATTGTATTCTAAACCAACAATGGCATCAACGCCATAGACCTTATAATCCTGAGTACTCTTGTATACCCAAGGCGGCTCCCCTTTTCCTGCTTTCCATACCCCATAGTGCCCTCCCCCCCCAACATACCACTCTAATCCTTCAAATTCCCGAATATCCATGTGATGCTCATAAAGCAATGCACCAACCCAGCCTTTCCAACGATTATAAACGATTAAATCAGCCGCCCCCTGGGCTGTGAAGAATTGTTTGACTGTCCCACCCACATTTGTTCCGCCTGTCACACCTATCATAGTATTATAATCCGCTACTTGAGCAGAACTATCAGTAAATGAATTGGTATATATAATGAGTGAAAACAGAAATCCTAAGCAACTACTTTTCATACAAGTGATTTAGTTTATTTTGAAAAAATAAACATATTTTTTGGGGTAAAACAATAATCTAATGGAATATCAAACGATTCACTTGGAATATGAGGTATAGGCTCAAAAATACTCAATCCAATTTTGATCACCTTTGGATCTATGGTAGCCAAAAACCGATCATAATACCCCTTTCCATAACCAATCCGCTGCCCTTGGTAATCTACCGCCAAAAGCGGTACAAAAACCACTTGAATTTGCTCAGGTGATATTAGCTCAAAATCTCTGGGAACTGGGATCCCATATTGGTCTTCTACGAATTCAGTCCGCTTTTCTACCAAGATGGTTCCCATCGCATCATTCGAATCACTCATTACTGAGGTGTAAAGAGTTTTATTCCTTCGCTCTAGTACATCTCGTATTAAGAAGGTATTCACTTCTTTGAGCTTTTGAATTGGGAAAAAAAGATGAAAGTGCTCCAATTCAGGATGCTGCTCACAAAAATTTTCAACAGCTAAGGCAATTTTTTCGGATCCCTTCTCTAGCTCATCCTGAGTCAATTGGTTTCGCTTCTCTTTAAACAGCACTCGGAGATCAGCTTTACTAGGATTCATGCTCGAATACCATCATTCTGAAATCCAAAGGATCAAAGCACTCCAAAAGTTTTTGAATCAAATCTGGATCACCAAGGTAAAACTGCATCATATTTACCACGCGTTCTTGTGGACTTCCACCTGGTTTGATATATTCCTCGAGACTCTTTGCTCGGTCCAGCTGAATTTCATGCTTCCTCTCCTCTGCTTTTCGAAGCTTAGCACTCATTTGATCAATAATCTTGAGGGTTCTTACCTTCCCAGCTGCAAAAGAATCTGCAAGACTCTTCTCCAATTGAATAGCTTGATTCCCTTTTTCATCAAAAAGTCCAGAAATCACTTCACGCTCTTTTTCCATAAGGACATCAAAATCAGACCCACTCAGCACAAATTCCTTTTTCCAAACTGAGAAATCCTGAAAAAGATCTTGGTAACTCCAATTCATTTGTTTCATTTTTCGGATTGCAGCAGTATTCAATAGCAAAGCAAAATTCCTGGGTAATAACATCGGAAAGGGAATCTCAAAATGTTTGAATACTTCCTTCAATTGAAGCCAATAAACCACTTCGGCAGGCCCCCCTAAATAGGCGAGGTTAGGTAATATCATCTCCTGGTAAAGTGGGCGCAAAACCACATTTGGACTGAACCGTTCGGGATGAGTCTTAATCAACTCCTCCATTTCTTTTTCAGAAAAGTGAATAGTGGTATTGAGTACGGCGAATCCTGTGGCTGTCTGCTCTATTCGCTCTCGAATACCCTTTTCTAAATAGAAAAAATTAATCTCTCTGGGAAAAATCTGGCTTTTGTAGCCCAGTTCCTCCAATTTGGAAGTGGCAGAAGAAGCAAATTGGAAAGGCTCATGTTTAAATAAGTCAGATTGAATGACAGGTTCAAAAATCCGCTTGAGTTCCGCGGAATCGCCATCCACAATCACTAGACCTTCTTCTCCAAAAAGCGCATTAACATACTTTCGAACGGCCTCAGCTAGGGTTTTAGAACTTGAATAGGCTGATTTGAATACCTCGGAAGTAAATGGAACGGTCTTAAGAAACTCTTTGAAACTTTTATCTAATTCAAAATCTCCTACGGCTCCTTTTTGATCTGAATTCCACTGATACTTTTTACCGTCTAGTTTAAAATAATTGATCTCATCAAAATCATGATCTTCGGTCGCCATCCAATACACAGGCACAATATGCTGATCCGGATGAGTCTCATTTAATTTTTTCGCGAGATTAATCGTGGAGACAATCTTATAAATAAAATAAAGTGGTCCCGTGAATAAGTTTAATTGATGACCCGTGATGACGGTGAAGGTCTGTGGATCCGCTAAGCTGCTGATATTTTTAGACACTGCTTCGGAAATCTCCACTCCTTGGTATTGCTCCTGTAAACTGTTGACAAGGATCGCTCGATTTTGAGCTGGGAATTTCTTCTTTTCGATCACATTTTTGAAACTCCCCAACTCTGGCCTATGACTATAAAATGGAACTAAAGCAGGCTCTCCTTTTATATAGTCTAGAAAAAACTTTGAAAATTGTCGGGTTTGATCGAGTTCAATGCAATGTTTTTTCATGATTAAGATAGAATGGATTGGATAGTCGAATTAAACATAAAGGATTTAGGCAAAGTTTACTCTTTTTTTCAAAAAACCAGAAATCCTTATATCAGCGGAAATTATCCTTCCTTTAAATCCATTGGAAAAAAACCATTGAGTCGATTTTGACAAAAACCCTAGCTTTGCACTACTCATTATGCTACACTATCAGCGATTTTTCCTTCCAAACGGATTAGAAGTAATTACCCACCAAGATCTCGGCAGTAAAATGGCCGTATTTAATCTGCTTTATAAGGTCGGCTCAAAGGATGAAATTCCAGGTAAGACTGGCCTTGCACACTTCTTTGAGCATTTGATGTTTGGAGGATCTGCAAATATCCCTGTTTTTGACCGCGAACTTGAGCGAGTTGGAGGATCTTGCAATGCCTTTACTAGCCCGGACATAACCAATTATTACATCACACTGCCTGCTGCAAATATTGAAACAGCATTTTGGCTGGAGTCTGATCGAATGCTTCAGTTAAATCTCTCCGAAAAAACGATCGAAACACAGCGGAAAGTGGTTTTGGAAGAATACAAGCAGCGCTACCTCAATCAACCTTACGGCGATGCATTCCACCACCTCAGAGATTTGGCTTTTGATGCTCATCCGTATAAATGGCCGACAATTGGACAGCGAACTGAAGACATCGAGAATTTCACCCGAACTGATGTGGAAGAATTTTATCAAAAGCACTATCAACCTTCAAACGCGATCCTAGTGATCGCTGGAGCAGTGGACCCAGATGAGATTAGAATTCTATCAGAAAAATGGTTTGGCCCTATTCCAAGCAAGAATCCACAGAAAACTGACAGAATTCAAGATTCTATTCAAATACGTAAAAAAGAGAAGTTTATTCAGGCCAAAGTACCAACAGATGCACTTTATAAAGCATATAAAATGCCCGCTAAATTAGCTGATGGATTCCAGCAGACCGATTTAATAACTGATTTGCTGGGTTCGGGCAAGTCTGCAATTTTGGAACAAACTCTCGTAAAAAACGGAAAAGTCTTTGCTTCAATAGGCGCTTATATTCTAGGTTCTGTAGATCCGGGATTACTTATTTTCTCTGGCAAAATGGAGAAAGGGGTTACTTCCCTAGAAGGTGAGCAAGCACTCGATGCAGTCGTGCAGCAATTCATTTTAGATGAAATCTCTGAAAATTCACTGACCAAAATAAAGAATCAATCGGAAGCAATGAAGACCTATGAGTCAATAAAATTAATAAATCGTGCGATGAATCTTGCCTACTATGCTCATTTAGGCAATCCAGATTTATATTGGCAAGAATATGAAAAAAAATCAACCCTAGATCAGGGTTCGGTTAAGGAATGGGCTAATAAAATACTAAAAGAAGAAAACGCTTCTGTTCTCCACTATCAATCATTCCCCTCATGAATAAATTCAGAATAGGATTTGGATACGATGTCCATCAACTCAAAGAAGGCTTTGACTTTTGGTTGGGAGGAATAAAAGTACCTCATGACCAAGGAGCAGTAGGTCATTCGGATGCCGATGTTTTAATCCACGTCATCTGCGATGCCCTACTGGGTGCCGCTAACCTCAGGGATATAGGCCATCACTTTTCGGATCAAGACCCTCAATACAAAGGAATTGATAGTAAGATCTTATTGACTGAAGTCATGAAACTGGTCCGAAAGCATGGATACGAGGTAGGTAATATCGATAGCACAATTTGTCTTCAACTTCCAAAGATTAATCCTCATATTCCAGAGATGAAAGCCTGTCTCGCCGAAGTGATGAATGTATCTGAAAATGACATTTCTATCAAGGCCACCACTACGGAGCACCTTGGTTTTGTGGGAAGAAAAGAAGGGGTCTCAGCCTATTGTAATGTATTGATCTACGAAATATGAGTGAAGAATTGAAAATCATTGTGACAGAGGATGGGTCACATTCGATCTATAATGAAGAGCTGAAAGAAAGCTACCACAATTCAGGCGGGGCTCTCAGAGAATCCATACACATCTGCATGCTCTACGGGCTGGACTCATGGATGATGAACAATCCAAACAAAAAGCCGCTTCGTATTTTTGAAGTTGGTTTTGGTACTGGACTAAACGCTTGGCTTACTTTAATTTGGGCGGAGCAAAATCAAATCCCTGTGCTTTATCACACCGTCGAACCATTTCCCTTAACTGAGGATATTTATTCCAAGTTAAATTATGGCGATATGGACGATGGCATCTTTCATTATAAGCCCTATTTGCAACGATTGCACAAAGCAGAGTGGGACAAAGGCATCATCATGTCGGAATATTTCAATATGAAAAAGGAAAAAACAAGCCTACAGGATGTTCTACTTTATCCAGCCGACGTAGTTTTTTATGACGCTTTTGCACCTAGCAAACAGCCAGAAATGTGGTCTAAAGAAATCCTAAGTAAGGTTTGTACGGAATTGAACTCCGAAGGAATATTCATTACCTACTGTGCGACGGGTCAGCTGAGAAGAGACTTGAAAGAATTGGGGCTAGAAGTAGAGATCCTTCCTGGCCCTCCGGGTAAAAAGGAAATGACTAGAGCCTGGAAACGCTAAAATCCAGGTGGCACAAAATTCGATAGCAAAAGGCCAAAAATCCTATTGCTATTCTTGTACCTTTCAAGCTGAACTTTTAACACCATCTACTTAGCCTTATGCTGACTTTCGTTCTAATTCTAGTTACGCTGTTTAATTTTCAAATTCCTGAAGCTGGAGAGGCCAAGCTCCAACTGATGATCCAAGAACGAGATCAGCTTCAGGCACAATGGAAAAATTCTGAGTCTCAAAAATCTGGAATTTTCGGAAATCGGACCAAGAAAGATATGATTGAGACCAATGAATGGTTGGAGCGAATCCTTTCGAAGGATAATCAGATCATGGACGAACTTCGAATGATCGGATCGATTGAGTCTTCGGTATTGGGTCAGGAAAAGGAAGACTACAAAACCATTTCCTTCCGTCTAGAAAATCAAGTTCAGGCCTTAAAAAGGGCTCTAACAGAACGAGATGAGCAAATCAAGGAAAAACTAGCGGAGCGCCGAACCTTCGAATGGACCACTTTCATCCTTTTCCTTACTTGTCTTGGACTGGGATTTTGGATTTATCGCACCAAAAAATCACTTTAACCGAGCGATTGGAGTTCTTGCTCCTTTTGTTTTTTGATCCAAACTCACCAAGATTTCAGTCCCTAAAGGCAAAAACATATCCACTCTAGATCCAAATTTAATAAAGCCAAATTCACCTCCTTGAGCTAGTTCAGAGCCTGCCGAAACATACCACTTGATCCTTCTTGCCAAAGCTCCGGCAATCTGTCTTACTAGAATTTTTGTTCCTTTCGAATCTTTGATCACCATCGTGGTCCGTTCATTCTCCGTGCTTGATTTTGGATGCCATGCCACCAAGTATTTTCCAGGGTGATATTTGAAGTATTCTACTTCCCCTTTGATTGGCGAGCGATTTACATGAACATTGATAGGAGACATGAAAATAGAAATTTGAATCCGCTTCTCTTTCAAGTATTCCTCCTCCATGGTTTCTTCGATTACAACCACTTTGCCATCAGCTGGCGCAAACACAATCCCTTCCTCGTTTGGAAGTGTAATTATAGGGTTTCTAAAAAATTGAAGAATAATCAAATAGAAGATCACGCTGCCAAGCAGCACTGTATTTGCCAAAAGTTCTGCATCTGGCATAAAATAATAGATCAGATAATTGATTACTGCTAATGCAATTAGCAACCAAAATAGTAAAGTACGTCCTTCGCGGTGTATGGTCATAGGCTTAAAACAAAGAGGTGCAGCAATATCAGCTACGCCTCAAAGATAAAATAAACTTTTGAGAGAAGCGACTTAGAAGCCTCCTCGATAGGTATAGGTTTTCGCCACTTTATCAATTGCCACGATATAGGCAGCGATTCTCATAGGCACATCATATTTTTTGGAAGCCTCATAGACATTATCAAAAGCATCTTTCATGATTCGATCTGATCGTCTGTTTACTCGATCGGCAGTCCACTTATAACCCAATCTGTTTTGTACCCATTCGAAATAGGAAACTGTTACTCCACCAGCATTGGCAAGGATATCTGGCACTGCCATAATTCCCTTTTCATTGATAATGGCATCAGCCTTTGCTGAAGTAGGGCCATTAGCTCCTTCTACGATTAGCTTAGCTCTGATATCATTAGCATTGTGGACTGTAATAACATCCTCCACAGCGGCCGGTACTAAGACATCCACTTCAAGGGTTAATAAGTCCATTGCATTTTCCAACTTTTCGCCTCCCGTGAATCCTTCCAAGTTTCCATTATTAGAATCTCTGTAGGCTACAGCTTCTGGAATATTAATTCCCTTTTCATTGTAAAAAGCACCCGTATGATCAGAAATCGCAACAATCTTCAGTCCACGCTCCTCCAAAAGAAGCGCTGCCCAAGATCCAACATTGCCAAATCCCTGAACTGCACAAGTAGCTTGAAAAGGGTTGATTTTTAATTTTTGCATCGCAGCAAGTGCAGATACCATTACCCCACGACCAGTTGCTTCTGTTCGTCCAAGAGAGCCTCCCAATACAATTGGCTTTCCGGTTACAACTGAATTGACCGTCATCCCATGTGCCTTGGAGTATTCATCCATCAGCCAAGCCATCTCTCGAGGACCTGTACCCATATCCGGTGCAGGGATATCTTTGTCTGGACCAAATACATCGATCAATGCCAATGTATATGCTCGCATCAAGCGCTCGATTTCTCCTTTTGACATCTCGCGAGGATTACATCTCACGCCACCTTTACCACCTCCAAAAGGGATATCTACAACAGCACACTTCCACGTCATCCACGCTGCTAAAGCTCGGACTTCATCGATGTGCACGTCTGGTGCAAATCGGATTCCTCCTTTCGCTGGGCCTAAAATATTGGAATGGATTACTCGAATTCCCTCAAAAACTTGGATTTTTCCATTATCCATCGTGATTGGAAGAGAAACGATAACTTGTTTGGCAGGATTTTTCAACACATTGTAGATCTCATCAGAGAGTCCAAGCTTTTCAGCTGCAATGTTGAATCTTTCCATCATTGACTCTAAAGGATTTTCTTTATCCTTGATCGGAGCCGGTTCAATGTAAGCCATATTGGGTTTAGATTTAGTTATTCAAATGCTGTACAATATTAATCAGATTTTTAATCTCAGTGGGGTAGAATTAGAAGATTTTCAAAAAAGCAGTGATAAATGGTGCTGATAATAACAATCCGTCAAATCGATCCATAAATCCACCATGCCCAGGTAGTCCATTTCCTGAATCTTTGATTTCGATGGATCGCTTAAATAAGGATTCAATCAAGTCTCCATACGTACCTGCTATAATAATGATGCCTGCGATTACCAACCATTTCCAATCTTCTATCACATGGAAATATTTCGCTAAGATAAAAGCCACTCCAATTGCAGAAAAAGCTCCTCCTAAAAATCCCTCCCAAGACTTTTTAGGGGATACCCGCTCAAACAACTTGGTTTTACCAAATCGTGTACCTGCGAAATAAGCTCCAGTATCAGTTGCCCAAAGGATCAAAAGACAGCCAATTAAGATTTCATACATGTAAACGCCATCAACTGAAAAAACCGCCAAGTTCAACAAAGAGAATGGAACTGCTACGTAAAATATTCCCAAAAAGGTGAATGCAATTCCGGTAAATGGCTTTTTATCCGTTTTCCGATAAAGCTTGATGAAAAAAGTCAAGGAAACGATCGGGAAAATCATGTATAAATATTCCGTCGGCAGATGTTCCTTCTCCACCATGAAAGTCAGTGAGAAGATCATCAGACCTAAGAAAGTGCCAAAACTTTTCAAAGGAAGCATACCATCCAAGCCACTTAGTTTGTAAAATTCCATTTGAGAAAATCCCAAGATTCCAGCAAAAACCAAAAAGTAAGTCCACTCAGAATAAATAGTTCCTCCTACTACGATCAATCCACCAATTACAGCCGTGATCGCACGCTGACCCAGATTGCTGTAATTATTAATATTAAAACGTGATCTCATTCTGAACGATAGTTGAGGCTGAAATTGAATCATCACGCTGAACGAGGACGTGATAGGTGCCGAAGATCTTGTAAACTGTCTCCTTTTTATTCAGAACAACAGCTTGGATCCCATGCTCTTCAAGTACACCTTTTACTATTTCAGCTCTTACTTGAGCTTCCGTTTCAAATACTTTTATCCAGTTCTCCATTAGGTCTGTTTATTTTCTTAAAGTAATATATTCCTGCTAAAAGACCCAATAAGCCAAGTATCGCCGCAGGATAGGATACCGCATCTGTAGACTCCAAATCAATGTCAATCTTCTCTTGATTAGATAGATAAACTAGAATTACGGTAATGGAATTATTTAAAATATGAGCCAAAATAGGATAGATCAAACTTCCCGAATAAAGGTACAAATACCCAAACAGCGCTCCTAAAAACACTCGAGGAAGGAATCCGTAAAACTGCAAGTGAATCGCAGAAAATATGATTGCAGTCACCCAAACTCCCGCATGCGCAGAGCAGGTGTAAAGTCTCATTTTGGGCTGAACGACACCTCTGAAGAACATCTCTTCCCCAATTCCTGCTAATACACCAATCACCAGAATCCCTGTAAGCAACTCAGGAATCGATTGAAAATCGGTCAAGAATTTGGTCAACTCAAGCAATTGTTCCTCCGTCTCTTTCATCCAAAGTTCTAATCCGGACAGAGACTCAGGAAGTACTAAAAGCGAATTCCAGTAAACCAATAGCGAATTGAAAAGCATTCCTCCCACAGTAATAACTAAGACCAAGCCAGCTCCGGTCAGGTTGAATCGAGGAAGCTGAATCTCCCAATGAAAATCCGCTTTGTCGATAAAATGTGCGATCACGTAAGCCGCTAACCAAAATCCAATTCCAGAACCAATTCCCTGAATAAAAAACATGGCCATTCGCCCATTTGGGGAAGAAAAATCACCGGTCATTAGCCCCATGATGTCTTCAATAGATACTCCGAAAAGATATGGCGTAGCTGCCAAAGCTAAAACTTGGAGAATCACCAAAATGCCGATAGCGACTAAGACAATGACTACTAATGATAAAAGCCAACTCTTTCGCTTGGCAATTTCAGATTGGGTTTCGTATATCTCCATATTTGAGGTAAATTTACGGCAAATTTAGAATAACAAGTGGTTAAGATAGGAAAGTTGGAGTTAGGAGAGTTCCCATTGTTGCTTGCACCAATGGAAGATGTGAGTGATCCTCCGTTTAGAGCAGTGTGCAAGCAGCACGGTGCAGACTTGATGTATACGGAGTTTATCAGCTCAGAAGGATTGATCCGGGATGCTGCCAAGAGTGTGGCTAAGCTCGATATTTTCGATTACGAGCGCCCAATCGGTATTCAGATTTTTGGAAATGAAATCGAATCCATGCGGGAAGCTGCTGCGATCGTCGAAGAAGCCAAACCTGATATTCTAGACATTAACTACGGCTGCCCTGTCAATAAAGTAGCCTGCAAAGGTGCTGGAGCAGGAATACTCTTGGATATCGATAAAATGGTCGCCATGACTGCAGAGATTGTGAAAGCTGTCAATATTCCTGTCACTGTGAAAACTCGACTTGGCTGGGATCAAAACACAATTCGGATCGTAGAAGTAGCAGAGCGACTTCAAGATGTCGGTATTCAAGCGATCAGTATCCACGCACGTACAAGAGCGCAGATGTACAAGGGGGAGGCTGACTGGTCTTACCTAAATCTGGTCAAAGCTAATCCTCGTCTTTACATTCCTGTTTTTGGAAATGGCGATATCGATTCTCCTGAAAAAGCTTTAGAATACAAAAATAAATACAATGTTGATGGCATGATGATCGGGCGAGCCTCGATTGGCTACCCTTGGATTTTTGATGAAATCAAACATTTCTTAGCAACTGGAGAAAAATTACCTGCACCTGGACTAGAGGCGAGGATCGCGGTCGCAAAGAAACATCTGGACTTCTCTGTCGAGTGGAAAGGTGAGAAACTGGGAATTCTGGAGATGCGAAGACACTACACCAATTATTTCAGAGGCATGCCGAATTTTAAACAGTATCGATCGGAAATGGTCACTGCCGAAACTTACGAACACGTCTGCGAAGTCCTCAATCAAGTGGCATACGCATACTCGGATCACGTTTTTTAACAATCCTTGTAACAAATCCCAAGAATTAAACTTCGCACCCTCCTCTTACTCTCCCCGCCAATCTAAAGGCAAAAGCTGATTTTATGAATTCAAATCAATCTGATAGTAATCTAGTCAACTGGGTATTCCTGATTGTGTTAGCCTTAATTTGGGGAAGCTCATTTATCTTGATCAAACGTGGACTTGAAATCTTCTCTCCGGGCGAGGTGGGAGCCTACAGAATAGTAGCCGCAGCCACTTTCCTGCTTCCGCTTTCCTTGCCAAGAATAAAAAACCTTAACAGCAAACAGATTCAAAATCTGCTTCTAGTAGGCTTAGTGGGTAGCTTTATTCCAGCTTTCCTTTTTGCAAAGGCCCAGACACAACTCAGTAGCTCACTAACAGGGGTGCTTAATGCGCTGACTCCGCTATTTGTGGTGTTGATTGGAGCCTTGTTCTTTTCCTCGAAGATCACACTTCGAAATGGAATCGGATTAGGTATTGCCTTTATAGGAGTAGTAATCTTAGTCACCGTAAAAGAGGGTGCAGATTTTGGGACATTTTCAGGAATTAATGCCTACGCTTTTTTCGTGATTTTAGCCTGTGTTTGCTATGGCTTCAATCTCAACCTGATCAAATTCCGTTTCGAAAAACTCAAACCTATTGAAATCACAGCGATTTCGCTCTTAGTGGTCTTACCCATGGCTTTGGTCTATCTCATGGCTGGCACTGACTTTTCGTATAAAGTCACGCAAGTGGATGGAGCTCTTGAGGCCCTAGGATATTTAACTTTACTAGGCGTCTTCGGGACCGCGATCGCGTTGATTCTATTCAATATCATGGTGAAAAAAGTCACCCCTGTATTTGCCAGCTCCGTGACTTATTTTATTCCGATCGTAGCTATATTTTGGGGAGTATTAGATGGTGAAGTATTGCTTTTGGGCCATTATGTTGGAATCGCTGCGGTGATTTTGGGGGTATGGTTTGGCAATCGGAAGCGGTAAATCAGAGCTGGCCTACTGCCTGATATTTCTTCAACTCCTTCTTAGTCATTTCTAATTCAATAATTTCTTTCGGATGAGCCACCTCTAATTCCAGTATTTGGGAGATCTCAATATTTCCCGCTGTAGTAGAAAACTTAACTGGAATCACTGTGTACTTGAATTTATCTACGCCATCTTTTTCAGTCCTTAAAGTCACTACTCGTACATGAAGACCTGACCGATAATTTTCTCCGGCAGATTCTGCCAGCACATCGCCTGGAAAAACTACATCCCCAACTTTCACTTTCGCAGTACCCGCCTTCAATACCATCAGTTTGGTGATCATTCCATCTTCATGGTAAATCTCGATATGGTTTTCGCTTTTGGTGAAATCAAGATTTTCCTTCAGATCTTGATTGTCCATCTTCACCTCAACGATGATTCCTTTCCGAGGAGCGACGATTTGGGTATGTGTTTCAAATCGAAACGAAAGGCCGACATACTTATCATTAGAGCGATTTGTCCCAAGCCTATTTTCCAGATGGACCATTTGTATAGCGGTGACTTTTGTACCTGGCACGACTGGGATTAGATAAATAGGGTCTCCTTTACTTTTTGCAAAGACGTTTCCTTTGGCAAAAGAATAAGAGTAATTATAACTTGTTGCTTGACCTGCAAGAGTCGGTTTCAGTCGAGTAAGTTGGCTTCGCCCAGGAGGAGCAATTGCTGTGACATTTCCTCCACCTGGGGTTGTCAAATTCTGAAGCGTTGAAAAGTTCAGGATAACCGAGTAAGGAATCGATTCGGTGTTAGTGGCAAAAATCAGGACATTCCCGTCCTTGTCTCTTTCAGAATCTACCCTGACTTGGGCTATAGAAAAAGATAATGTAATAAATAAAAGACTTAAAGATAAAATAAGTGATCGAGTCGAAACTGTTTTTAAGAACATAGCCCTTAATATTAGTTTTCATAAGTTAAAAAAACAAACTTATCGAGTAGTTATTTGTCTGAGTTTTGTAAAAATATTACCTAAAGACGAGAAAACTATGAAAACTAAGCATCAAGCTTACAGGATAATTTAGGAACTATTCTAGCTCAGAATTTGAATTTGAAATCTCTAAATTCGGATTGTTAAAACTCCAAATTCATTCGCTGACGCCATGCGAAAGCCAACATCGGAAGTTGTTGGTAGCTATTAATCCCAGCCTTGACGCCTTGGCTTTTCAGGAAAATATCATTCGATTTCCGACTCAGTTCAATCGAAAAAGGCTTGATCGCATCAGAAGCTTTTTGAATAGAAATTAAATCTGCGCGGACGCCTGCATCTAAGGTTTTGATCCAATCACGATACTCATCTGGAGCCATTCGGTAATAATCCCGCAACTGGTACATCAACAGTCGTAAATGCCCTGAATACTTTAGTAAGAAGTCATCGCTATTGGTACAAATCACCCAAGCGATAAAATTCGCCTCACCCTCATTGGTCACCCCATAGCTATGAGCCATTTCGTGTGCAACAGTAAAGGGCTGCTCAAGTGGATGAAGTGTAGGGTCAATGTAGCTTTCGCCAGTGAAAGGAAAATAGATTCCAAGAATCCCCATTTTACGCATAAATCCCGGCGGTGGAAAAAGCTTAGTTCTTGGTTTTCCAGTAAAATTCAAGCCTAGCAGATCGAGGTTCTCACCCATGTTTTGGCGAACTACTTCTTCCAAAGATGAATATGGAAGAATTTCGGTTATAGCTAGTGTGTCTGTGGTGATCGAATTTCGAAATTGACGCGCTAAGCGATTCGTGATTTGAATCTCAGATTTCAGCTGTTCTAGGTTGAGAGACTTTGGATTTAGGCCCAACTGTTCAAAAATCGGAGTTCGATGGTAATTAAATCCCCATAGAAAGAGAAAAAAGAACACCAAAGCACCCACGCCATTCAATAAAAATCTAAAGGCATAAAAAGTCTTTGATTTCCATCCTTTTCTTTTCAGCAAGCGAAAAAAAACGATCCCTAGAATTAGAAAAACAGAGGCAATAAAAAGATAAACACTGGGAAAAGGTAATTTTCCCAGCGACATATCAATAACATTTCGGATTCCCGGAAAAAAAATTCGGGAATAGATTTCATCTGTTTTCTCGGGATTTCGGACCGCAATATATCGGAAAACCAAAGCAATCAGCCCAAGAATCGCCCAAGACCAGTCTCGTTTTCCCATTATGGATTTGGAATTATACTCCCTCTGCTTGCACTTCCTTCACTTCGGGAAGCATTCTTGTCAGAAGATTTTGAATCCCAGCTTTAAGCGTAACAGTGCTGGATGGGCACCCTGAGCATGAGCCTTGGAGTAATACCTTGACAATTCCGTCCTGGAAAGAATGGAAAACAATTGCTCCTCCATCTTGCTCCACAGCAGGTCTGATGTATTCATCCAGAATACCTTTGATTTTCTTCACGATCTCTGAATCATTCTCGTCGAAAAGTGGGTCTCGATCAAAATCTGCTTGAACCACAGCCTTACCTGCTTCAAGGTAATGACGGATGTGATCTCTAATAATCGTCTGGATCTCTATCCAGTCAACGGCTTCATCTTTGGTAACCGTAACGAAATTAGAGGCAACGAAAACTCGCTGAACTGCTGCAAAATTAAAAAGTTCTTGTGCAAGCGGGGAATTGGCCGCACTGGCGGAATCCGGATAGTCAAAACTCACCCCATCCTCAGCTAACATGAAATTAGCAACGAATTTTAAAGAATTGGGATTTGGATTAGCCTCCATATAGAGGTGAACAGGTTTGGCTTGTGCTTTCAACATAATAGAATCAATTTTTGAATACAAAACCGAATTGTCAGCTTATAGTTCCGACAATTCGGTTTTAATGAAATCATTTTTTGAAAGGTCTTCCGGTAGCAGCGTACCAAATCCCTCCATAAAGGTGCTTTAGAAAGACATCGTCTTCCCAAGCAGAGTCCACATGGCCCAATGCAGTGTAGAAAACTCTCCCTCCATCAAATTCATGATACCAAGCCATTGGATGACTTGCACCATTACCTTTCGCAACTTTGTAAGTGCTTTCATCGGCATTAATCAAAACCTTTAAATTTGGATTGATATCCTTGTATTCATAGAGTTCGTCTGTCCACATCCAGTTTTTTGGAAGGTGCCAAGTTGAGGGATGGTTTTGATCC
>JAFMBQ010000232.1 GCA_017858365.1 Algoriphagus sp.
TCCTCGAAACTCAAACTCCCAGGGTGCTTTGGAAGCTGTGGGGTAGTCTTCTATATGACGAACCATCCGTCCTCGATCAAGTACGAGGGTTTTTAGTCCGGCATCGCAAAACTCTTTCGCTGCCCAGCCGCCTGAAGCACCGGATCCAATGACGATAGCATCGTAGGTTCTTTTTTCCTTTGAATCTTGTAGCATTTAATTAGGCTTTTTGGGTGACTTCAGCGCAGCCGTTGTAAAACCCCGGTGCGACTTGATAATTTCGATAGTTAACCATGACCTCTTTGACAGTGGTAAATCCCGTGATCGTTTCTGATTTCATAACTTTAAAAAATTCTTTCTCCGATCCTACTTCCGATTCAGCCAACGTCATTAGTCTCTTTTCTCGAGACTGCCGATCCAATTTTAAAAAATCTGAACTGATTAACTTTTGTAACTCCTTTTTGATCACTTCTTGATCTGCGGGTTCGTAGCATTGGGCGATGACTTTATTGATATAATCATGCGTTCCAGTGCTCAAAGCTCCGATTGGCTTTGCATCGGCTGCCGGCAAAATGGGTGGTAAGCCCTCGGGGATAATCGTATCGGCAATTGCACGGATTGTCTGTTCCTCTTTTAAAGAGAAAAAGCCCTCATGCGTCAAATTATCTATGATTTGCCATTTCCAATCGGCAAACACCAATCCGGCAATTCCTACAGCTGAGCCCCCAATTAATTGTAGTGATTTTCTTCTGTTCATCGGCTTATTTCAAGAATAATATTGCTTGAATATAAGTTATCGAGTCCTGAAAATCCTGTGAAAAAAAATATTCTCCGTCAGCGGAAAAATAATAAGATCAAAGGCTAAAATCGCAATGATGATCCGAATAACCCTATCCCATCTCTCATCCTCCTGCATTTAGAAGTAAACCTAACCTAGGCATGAATCAGGTGAAGGATGGGATTAAAAAAACTCACTTGCGCTCTAACACAAGTGAGTTCAGGGTAATTATTTAGAAGAATTCAGCTATTAAAATTCTTACTTTCTATAATCCAATGGCGGCTTTCGATCTCCTGTCAAAGCTTCATACTTGAATCCAGCACCTCTTCTTCGGTCAAGTTCAGCTTTTGCTTTAACAGTCAGTGACGGGTCTTTGAAAATATCCATCGCAGTCAAAGTCAATGTTTTGGCTGCTACCATCATTCCTTTTTTTCCAATACTCGTGCCTCCAGCGGCTACAGCTTGCCAAGTATGTGCAGAGGTTCCCGGTACCCAAGTAGCAGTTCCTAACCCAGCGGTTGGAACTAACCAACTCACATCTCCAACATCAGTCGATCCACCTGCACCTTTTTCATTCACTTCAAAAGGAGTGATTATTGCTGCGTCTGCAGGAGATGCTATCACGCCTTCAGGGAAAGTTTTTATGATTTCTTCTGCAAACTTTTTCTCATCCGCTGTGTAATTCACCCCACCCACTTTCGATAAATTTTTAAACATGACTTGCGAAAGGTTTTCATTAGGAAGCAGGTTATAAACTCCATTGATAATCTCATATTCCATTCGTGTCTGCGTACCTAAAGCTGCACCTTCGGCAGTTTTGATCATTCGCTGAAAAATCTCTTTTACTACTCTTGCGTCAGGGTGTCTTACATAATGATAGGATTCTGCAAAAGCAGGTACCACATTTGGAGCTTCACCTCCACGGGTGATCACATAGTGCATTCTAGTCTCCATTGGCACGTGCTCACGCATCAAGTTGACCATAAAATTCATTGCTTCTACTCCGTCCAAAGCAGATTTTCCTCTCTCGGGAGCTGCCGCAGCATGTGAAGCCACTCCATAAAAACGGAACTTTGTGGAAATATTAGCTAAAGAGGAAGTTGCACCAGCCTCATTGTCAGATCCTGGATGCCAATGAAGCATTGCGTCCACATCATCCATCAGACCTGCTTTTGCCATATAGACTTTTCCTCCTCCGCCTTCTTCAGCAGGAGTGCCATAGACACGAAGCGTACCTTTAATATTATTGTCTTTCATCCACTCCATCACGGTGATTCCTGCCGCAGTGGAAGCTGTTCCAAATAAATGATGGCCACATGCATGTCCTGCTCCTCCTTCAATTACAGGATCACGGAAAGGAACGGCTTTTTGGGAAACACCCGGAAGCGCGTCAAACTCCGCCATAATTCCGATAACAGGCTTACCTGAGCCATACTCAGCAACAAAGGCCGTTGGAACTCCTGCTACACCCGCCTTTACTACAAAGCCGGCATCTTTTAAGGTTTGCTGAAGCAAAGCCGAACTCTCAGTTTCTAGGTATCCAAGCTCTGGATTAGACCATATTTTCATAGCTAGATCTCCGTAGAAATCTGCTTTAGAATCTAGCTTTTTCAAAACTTCTTCCTGTGCGAAAGAAGGGACAGCAATGATCAAAAAGATCAGAATTAAATAGATATTTTTCATTTATGTTAGGTTTTGTCCACCAAAGTAGGAATTGTTTTTTAAAAGTAGCTTCGCAAAATGAATATTGATTTTGCGGTTGTAAGAACAATTTAGATCCAATCAATTGCAGAAAAACCCATTGGTAATTCCAAGAAAAAACTGATTTTACCAATTAAAGACTTAGTCTTTTTTTTCAAATTGATTACTTGGGAATGTGAGGAATGTCACAAAAATCAAGAGGAAACAAATCCTAATTTTAGGAAATTGGGGACTCTCCTAAATTTGGAATTTAGATCCCGAAGAGGATAGACCTTTGAAATAGCCCAAAAACCGCATGAAAAAATCAAGAAGAACGTTTCTTACTCAAATAGGAGCTATTGGAGCGAGTACTGGTCTTTTAGGCCTAAGTACTTCAGACTCGAAGGCTAATCCTTCCAAATCAAATCCAGAGAAATTCAAGCTTACAATTTTCCAAACAACCGACGTCCACTGCCAAATTCATGCACATGATGAGTTGTTTTGGGAAAATGGCGAAAAAGTATTTCGGAAAACCGGTGGTTACTCACATCTAAAAACTTTTGTAGACCAAGAGCGAAAAAAAACTGAACACAGCTTTCTGATTGATACTGGAGATATGTTTCAGGGGTCTGAGCTCTCAGTGAAAACAACAGGAGAGGCGATGCTCCCAATCTTAAATTCGATTGGCTATGATCTTTACCTCCCCGGAAACTGGGAAGTCATTTATTATAAAAAGACCATGCAGCATCTTTTGGGGTCTTTGACTGCACCTAAGGTCTGCGCTAATATGTATCATGATCTCGGTGATGGTAAAAAAGGGGAGCTGATATTCCCTCCTTATTATGTTTGGACTGTTAATGGTGTCAAAATAGGCTTTTTAGGCTATACAGACCATTTGGTCCCTATCCGACAGTCGCCAAATTATAGCAAAGGAATTGTTTACTCCAAGCCGGAAGAAAACCTTGCTCATTATGTCGATGTCCTGAGAAATCAAGAAAAATGTGCTTTTGTGGCCATTGTAGCTCACCTTGGGCTTTCGCAGCAAATCCATCTGGCTAACATTCCGGCATGTGAAGGAGTCGACTACATCCTAGGCGGAGATACGCACGAGCGAGTGAGAAAGCCAATTCAGGCGAAATATGCAAAGGTTGTAGAACCGGGTGCTTTTGGTTCTTTTGTAGGCAAGCTTGAACTAACTATTGAAAATGGAAAAGTCGTCGGTGATAGTTATGAGCTGATGGAAGTAGATGCTGAGAAATACCCAGCTTCTCCCCAAATGGAAAAAATAGTGGCTCAATATGAAGGCCCTTACCTAGAAGATATCCAAAAAGTGGTAGGCTATAGTACTATTCCGCTATACAGATATTTTGTAATAGAAAACACCATCGACACCATGATATTGGACGCTATCAGCTGGCAGATTCCTGAGGTAGACATTGTCCTTTCCAATGGGTTCAGATTCTGTCCACCAAGATCTACTCCTGATCAGACAGGCAATATTCCAATCACCAATGGGTTTATTTTCGATATGCTTCCTGTCAACTCGCAAATCAGGACCGGTCAAGTAACCGGAGCGCAAATCAGCGAATGGCTGGAGCGCGAACTTAACAACGTTTTTGCAGCGGATGCTTCCAAGCGATTCGGAGGTTGGGTAATTAAGTTCAAGGGAATGGAAATAGCATTCAATGCCTTTGGAGAAGAAGGCAAACGAGTCCAATCTGCCCTAGTTCACGGCCAAGCAATTAATCCTGACAGAGTATATAAAATATGCGCATGTGAGCGAGATGGTGATCCAGATGATATGCTTTGCCGATTTAAAGGAGTAAAGGAAACTGAAAATACTCCTTATACACTTCATCAAGCCATGAGAAACTACTTGGAGGTCAATTCCCCTGTGGCTCCAATCCCACCAAAATCCGCTGTGGCCTTGGATGCTCCAGCGACTCTACTTACCCAAGTCACAGGAGTAGATTACCAATTCAGATAGGGCAAATTCACCTAAACTAATAGTAATTATTGTTTCACACCCCGAAAACTGGCCAAATGGCCAGTTTTTTTGTTTCCAATAAAAATGCACTTTGCAAGCAATTCTCACTCTTGATACCAAAGCTTTATGAAGATCATCCGATCCTCTCTTTTCTTACTCTTTACTTTTATATTTTTTTCCTGCGAAACCACCTACAATTATTCCGACTGGGATACTTCGAAAGTTCAAATTGCCCGCGACGAGTTTGGCGTTCCTCATATTTTCGGGCAGACAGATGCAGATGTCGCCTATGGATTAGCTTGGGCTCATGCTGAAGATGATTTTGAAACAATTCAGAAAACATTACTGGCTGGAAAGCGAATGGTGGGTCGAGTCTATGGACAAGAGGGTGCCGCAATAGATTTTTTCGGCCACCTCCTCAAAACGAAAGAAATCGCAGAATCGAAGTATGAATCAGCCTATTCTGATGAATTCAAAGCCATATTGGAAGGCTATGCTGCTGGGATGAATGACTTTGCACTGGCTCATCCAGAAGAAGTTTTGCTCACAGCTGCTTTTCCAGTTACCACCAAAGAGATCACCGCCGCCTACATTTTATCCCTAGCGCAAATGTCAGGTGCTGATCAAGCTATACAGCAAATCGTTTCGGGTAAAATGAAAACCATACCTATTGATTCTAATCCCAAAGGTTCCAACGCAATCGCTGTTCATTCTTCAAGAACTGATTCTGGGGAAAGTTTCTTAGCGATCAATTCGCACCAACCGCTCGATGGTCCGGTGGCTTGGTATGAGGCACATCTCCATTCTGAGGAAGGATGGAATATTCTTGGAGGATTATTTCCGGGCGGCACAATGATTTTTCACGGAGTGAATGAAAATCTAGGATGGGCACATACTGTGAATTTCCCGGATTTGCTGGACACCTATCAATTGGAAATCAATCCTGAAAATACGGATCAGTATAACGTAGATGGCGAATGGCTGGAACTGGAAGAGGAAACCATTTGGCTTCGGGTAAAACTTTGGGATCTAATAACGATCCCATTCCCCAAGAAAATCTGGAAAAGTATCTACGGCCCAACTTTGGTTACCGAGCAAGGAGCATTTTCGATTCGAATGGGCGCATTAGAACGAATCGGAGCACCTGAGGAATGGTGGAGAATGAATAAAGCGAAGAATTTCACGGAATTTCGAGCCGCAATGGACCGGATGGAATTGACGAGTTTCAATACGGTTTATGCAGATCGATATGATACGATTTATTATGTAAGCAATGGTTTGGTTCCTATTCGGAATTCTTCATATGACTACACTGGAACTGTCGCTGGGAATACCAAAGAGACTATGTGGACGGAATATTATGATTTTAAAAACCTTCCGCAGCAGTTAAACCCGACATCAGGATATCTGTACAACACCAATCACTCCCCCTTCAAGGCGAGTGGAATAGCTGATAATCTAAATCCTGATGATTATCCCAAATCAATGAATTATTCACTTCGGGACAATAACCGATCTACACGATTCCGGGAGTTGATGTTGGATACGGGAAGAATATCTTACCAGCGATTTAAAGAAATTAAGTATGATGGAAAGTTGCCGGAAAAACTTGCTTTCCGCACCAATATGAAATCACTTTTTAGCTTGGACCTTAGTAAGTACCCGGAAATCGCCACTCAGATTGAAGTCCTCAAAAAATGGGATAAACATTCTGGAATCGAGAGTGAAGGAGCGGCTGTTTTTGCCTTTGTCTACTATTATTGGTGGGATAAATTTACCGCTGCTGGGAAAAGTTGGGAAACCACCCTCACCGAAGAGGAAGCAGTAGAAAGCCTTCAAGCCGCTAAGCTCCATTTTGAAACTCACTTTAGGAAAGAACTTGTCGGTCTAGGAGAATATCAAAAGCTAGTACGTGGTAAAAAATCGCTTCCCCTTCCCGGAATCGACGATGTAATTACAGCCATGCGCTCACTTCCTTGGGAAAACGGGATGCGAAAAGGCGTCCAAGGTGAATCTTACATCATGATGGTGAAGTTTGGAGAAGGGCTTCCAAAGATCGAAACGATCAATGTCTATGGAGCGAGCAACGATCCTGACAGTCCACACTTTGATGATCAGATGGAGCTTTTTTTAGATCAAAAGTTGAAGCCAATGACTTTGGATAAGGCGGAGGTTTTAAAAAATGCAAAACGGGTTTATCATCCGGGAAAGGAGAAATAGAATCACTTTGAAATCTGATGATCGAATACCAAAAAATTCAAGAATCCA
>JAFMBQ010000233.1 GCA_017858365.1 Algoriphagus sp.
TGAGGACAAGGAATAGCGGTCGGGCTAATCAGAGAAATGCTTTTATAGACCAGGTGGTGCGTGCAAAAGGGTTTACCATCCAAAAGTCCCAACTTAGCTAGAATACGAGAGCCTGAGCAGACGGTCATCGTCCATGCACTCGAATCTATAAGAGCTGCTAAGCCCTTCATTGTTTCCTTCTGTTGAATGACTTGTTTACTCCCATCTCCGCCAGGAATGACCAGAAAATCAATTTTTGGGAGGTTTTGAATCCCGAAATCTGGATTGACAGAGAGCCCGTTTACAGCCCTTATTTTCGCTCCGTCTTTCGAAAAAGTGATTACTTTATGAGTTGTATAATTTCCCAATTCTGAACCCACAGAAAATACTTCAAAAGGGCCCGCAAAATCAAGCACTTCTACCTTGTCAAAAAGAAAAATTCCAATAGTTTTCATAAGTAATTACTAAAATAAGAAGTTAACAATCGGTTCCACAAAAATTCAACCTCGAACTTAAAGAATAAATTATATCATCTAAAGATTCCTAAAAGTCAAGAAATTCTTACCAGAAATAGCTCGATTTTTAGGTTATGATTAAAAATCAAGGATGATTAATATTTTCATAAAACACAAATATATATTCTGAACTAACCAGACATTGTCTTACCACTAAAATATTCATTTAAATTTTTGAAAGAATTTTTTTATTAGGGGAGGAAGCTCAGCAGAATAATTGAAAGAAATGAAGAATGAGTTCTCATAACCTAAGGTACAGTCTATAGATTCAGTGGAAAACTTAAAATACGGATAGTAGAAACCAATGAAGTAAATAAGAAGAAACCCTAGAATTCATTTCGGATATTGGTATATTAAAGCTAATATTTTTACCGAGAAAGAACTCATTTCCTGGATAAGCAACTTACCTCAGGATTGAAAGGAAGAAAAAGTTGTTACTCACAGGGGACCTAATTTGGTTTGCACATCAATTAGGAGCGATGGAATATCAATTGTTTTATTATTCTAAACTATGAAGAAAAAGCTCAAAGACTATTCCGAGGATCTTCACATTATTGCTATTGGCGCTTCAGCAGGCGGCATGGAGGCCATCCACAAGCTCTTTGACCATACGTTTGAGAATGACGTGGCTTATATTGTCATACAGCATCTCTCGCCTGATCATAAAAGCTTTATGGCAGATCTTCTGGCCAAACACAGCAAACTGAAAATATCAGTTGCCGAGAATGAGATGCTTGTCGAAGCGAACCAGATTTACTTGATGCCTCAGGGTAAAAATATGACCATCAAGAACAGAAGGCTGATGCTGACTGATATTAAAGAAACGCATCGTAATACATCGATCGACATCTTCTTTGACTCATTGGCGGTGAGTCTGGAAGATAAAAGTATCGCCATTATACTCTCAGGTACTGGGACTGATGGTACCAAAGGTATTGCCTCGATAAAAAAATATGGTGGATTCGTGATAGCGCAGGATCCTGAAAGTGCCAAGTTTGACGGAATGCCAAATAGCGCCATCAAATCAGGTAATGTTGATGTGATACTTGCTCCCGAATTAATTCCCGCAGAAATCTTAACCCACTTAAGACGGAAATTATTGGAAGGTACCTTCGACACTCCTGGTAATGAGCATAACGAAGCTGCACTCGTCCAAATACTTCACCTGATAAATGAGCATACACCACTTGATTTTTCAGACTACAAACGGCCTACCCTGATCAGGCGAATAGTAAGCCGAATGACTAAGAATAATTTAACTCTACTTGAAGAATATGCCGATTATTTAAAAACAAATCCAGCTGAGATTACAATTCTTTCCAAGCAATTTATGATTGGTGTCACTCAATTTTTCAGAGATAATGATGCATTTGAAGTTCTCAAGAAAAGGGTTATACCTGAAATTGTAGAAAGCAAATTGCAAGTCGATACCTTGAAGGTATGGGTGGTGGGTTGCACAACAGGCGAAGAAGCATATTCAATTGCAATCCTAATAATGGAGTACCTTACAGAAGTCAGGAAAAATCTCGAAGTCAAGATTTTTGCAAGTGATATTGATAAGGAGGCACTGCTTTTCGCCTCAAAAGGGGTATATCTCAAGAACATAGAGAAAGCTGTTTCCCCAGAGCGACTAAATAAATTTTTCACAAAAAAAGGACAACAATACGAGGTAAAGACCAACATCAGGAAGATGATTATTTTTGCCGAACATGACATTGTAAAGCAACCGCCTTATGGTAAAATAGATTTGATAAGCTGCCGAAACATGCTTATTTATATGAATCCCATATTACAGAACAAGATTCTAGTTTCATTGTATTATTGTCTCAATTCAGAGTGTTTTTTATTTTTAGGCCCAAGCGAAAGTCTGGGCGAATTGAAGGAATCCTTCAGTGAGGAGGATAAAAAGTGGAGAATATTTAAAAGAACTGACAAGGTTCCCCATTTGCGAGATAACACCTACACCACCACGGGTCTTAACAGGCGATTGGTAAGTCAAAAGCTTGGGAAATTACCTGAAAAGAATGATCTGAAAAGCAAGCTCACAGCACCAATACTTCAGATGATGCTGGAAGTGTCTGGATATCATGCCGGTGTATTGGTTGATACTAATTTTGAAATCAAAGAATCATTTGGAGCCTGTGATAAATATCTCCTCCCAAAAATATTGAACTACAACTTACTTGAAATGCTGCCCGAGGCACTTTCTATTGTAACATCGACGACGGTTCATAGGGCACTAAAATTAAAAAACAAATGTATAGAGAATGTAAAGTTTAAAAAAAATGAGATTGTGCACTCCACTAATATACTTGTGAAGCCTTTTTTGTCCGAGCAATCCTCCACTGAATATCTTGTGCTAGTGATGTTTACAGAGGAGAAAATAGAAAATAAAAGTACAGAATCTCCCACAGAAGTCTTTGAAATGGAAGCGCATACAATGCATTACATTGAAGCAATGAGAGAGGAGCTTGCCGAAACAAAATTAAGGCTGGAAGACGCCCAGAAAGAATTGGAAATATCCAATGAATATGTTTCTGCATACAATGAGGAGCTAATTTCCAGTAATGAAGAAATGCAAAGTACCAATGAAGAGCTCCAGTCCTTGAATGAAGAGCTTCAAACAGTGAACACTGAATACCAATTGAAAATAAGAGAGTTGGCCGAATTGAATGATGATTTGAACAACTATTTCAAATCAACGATAAGCGCCCAGCTTTACGTAGACAGCGATTTGGTGCTTCAAAAATTCACTCCTTCTGCGATCAAGCAAATTAACCTCAAGGAAAGTGATATAGGTCGACTAATAAGTGACATTTCAACAAAAATCAGGTTTTCAACACTCATGGATGATATCGTGAGGGTTAATTCTACTGGTGCCACAGTTGATAAAGAGGTGCAAACCATAGATGGCAAGTGGTATCATATGACAGCCTTACCCTATTTGAAATATCCAAACAATCAGATTGATGGCGTAAATATCGCTTTTCATGACATTACTGAATTGAAAAAAGGGCAGGATAAACTGTCCCGAATTAATGCAGATCACGATACTTTTATTTACGCTGTTTCCCATGATTTGCGGGGGCCATTAAATAATTTGGTCTCAGTTATTGGCCATTTGAAAACTCAGCTCCCTACTCCTCAATCTGATCAAAACAATGACTTGATTGACTTGATTGATTTAATAGATTCCTCCACACGTAATCTCAAGGGGGTCATTAATGAGCTAACAGATATTGCAAAAATAGAAAGTGAAATTGATGAGCAAGATTATATCAACATAGAGGAGATCCTGAATGAGATTCAAGAGAGTATTAAACTGGAACTGCTAGCAGCAAAAGCAAAAATTCATTTAGAATTAAAGAAGGCTGAAATTCCATTTTCGAGAAAGAATTTAAGAAGTATCTTATTCAATCTTTTGAGCAATGCGATCAAGTATAGATCACCTGATCGCAACCTTGAAGTAACCATAAGTACCCAAGAATCAGGAGACTTTATTGTACTATCTGTTGCCGACAATGGTCTGGGCATTGCAGAAAAAGAAAAGCAAAGAATCTTTGGAGCCTTCCAACGTGCTCACCTGAAATCGGAAGGACTTGGTGTTGGATTGTACTTAGTCAAGAAAACAGTTACTAATGCTGGTGGGGACATTGAGCTTGAAAGTGAACTGGGAAAAGGCTCAGTTTTTAAAATTTATTTCAGAATGACCTTGGCAAACTGAGGTATGGAGTGCTTCCGGTCACCTTTAAAAAATGAATTGTAATTCGTAGCTCAAAATGCATTAGCTCATCTCAAGTTCCTTTCTAGAAATAATTAACAATATGTTATTTGCCAAAAAGAAATAATGTCAGAAGTGGTTGCGTTTTAAATGCGATCTTTAGTTGTTTAAATCACCTTATATAAAAGCCCAGAGAAAATCTCCCTCGGCTAATTTTACTAACTTAAATCTGTCAATCTATTTTAGGACGGGTCAAAGTTTTAATTAAAACTTGAATTCATTAAATTATTTATAATCAACGGGTATAATAATTAACATATCGTTAGAAATTAAGCTCACTATTATAAAAACATGAATTTATTCTTCTTTTTATTGAAATAATGAGAAAATAATTACCTTTCGACGTTATAAAAAAATAATGCCGATAATCTTAAGTGTAATCCTGTTTGCTTTTAAATCACTTTTCCTTTCAGGAATTGCGGTTAGCGGTACACTAGAGTTACTGGCCACACAAGAAGAGCAGGAGCAAATTCTCCTGGCTAACCACGAGAGCCAGCTTTATCCAATACTTTTCGAAGATTCGTCTATTGAACTGATTCTAATTGAGAGTCAGGAACAAGAAGAAAAAAGTGAAACGGAGGATTTACCGCTTTTGTTTTTTGTAGAAACTGCCATATTTTCTATTTCCAAAAAGGATTATACAGATTGGCAGACCTCATTTTTTTCCACAAAAGCCAAAAAAGACGGGATTCACCTCTACGATCTTTTTGACTGTTGGAAGTCTGAATTAGTCTAATTTTTTGGCTATAAAAGCCTGAAATCAATCTTTGGATTGATCTTCTTATCGCTTCCTTAGAAGCTTTATTTTCACTATTTGAGCATATAATTATGAACCAATCTAAGCATTCGCATGCTTATGGCTTGGATGAGATCCTGCATGAAATCAGGCATTATCTTCCTAGCCAAGCGCCTTTGAAGGACTTTGTCCATCATAATACGCTACATGCGTTTCAACATTTACCATTTCATCAGGCATTGAAACAAGCCAATACCCAATTTGGCTTTAAAGGTTATTTGTCTATCGACCAATACAAGTCTCTCTATAAGGAGGGTAAAATTAAAAGCGAAATCTTACAACAAGTCCTTCAAAATCACTTCGGTGAAAAAGAAGCCGTGCATTGGGCCGTGAAAATCCTTGATTCTCCTGCCATACAACAAACTTATCCAAAGGTTGGCTCATTTAGGGCTCATTGGAAAGTGGATTATCATACGAATTTGGATAAGAGTATCCATCCATTTTTATTTAGATTATTAGCAGCTTACCTAGATCAGGGGATTTCTATCTGGTCTTTTCCAGTTGACTCCACTGGCTTTTTGGATGCAATCCGAAAAATCAATAAGGCTAGTTATTCCTCTATTTTCAGAGGAAAAAGGGCCAAAGTGCTGATTGAAAATCCTGACCTTAATCTCACACAACTATTAGAGATTTTGGTTGGCCGTGAAGAAGCATTCGGTTGGTACCTTTTTGACCAGCAATTTGCCCATCCGGGTTGGTCAGGAATGGTCTCTTTTTTGGAAGATCAGCCTAGCTCACTCTTAGATCGGAGACCTATCAAGTTTGAAGATTTATTGATCTTCGAATGTCTGTTGGAAATCGATGCGCTAGATCAAAAATTTGGTGAAAACTGGATTCCAATTGGAGTTCGCTTTCCGCATCAGACTTCCCAATTATTCGAGAATAGTCTGGTAGGTCAGCAGGATCTGATCTTGCAATGTTTCCAAGAAGCATACGAATGGAGTTATTACGATGAAGTCTTAGCTGGTATTAGCTATGTGAAACCAGTGGCTGAATCAAAAGAAGTCCCAAGCTTTCAGGCAATGTTTTGTATTGATGATCGGGAATGTTCGATTCGGAGGTATTTGGAATTCATCGATCCAACTTGTGCCACTTTTGGTACACCGGGATTCTTTAGCGTAGAATTCTATTTCCAACCTGAATTTGGAAAATTCCACACCAAAGTATGTCCTGCACCGGTATTCCCAAAATACCTAATCAAGGAAACAGCTTCTCATAAAAAGCTCCAAAAGGACGTTCATTTCAATCAAAATAGCCATTCCTTAGTAAGAGGATGGGTAAGTGCACAGACTATTGGTTTTTGGTCAGCGTTAAATTTGGTCAAAAATATCTTTAGCCCCTCCAGTTCAGCACTGGAAGTGTCTTCATTTAAGCATATGGATCCTAATGGATCATTGACTATTGAGCATATAGGAGGATTTGAAGGGGAATTACAAATCGGTTTCAAAATCGAGGAAATGGCAGATCGAATTGAAAGTTTGCTTCGTTCGATCGGCCTGATTTCAGGTTTTTCTCCTTTGGTATACTTAGTCGGTCACGGAGCTTCCAGTATCAATAACACGCATTATGCGGGATATGATTGTGGCGCATGCTGTGGTAGACCAGGTTCTGTGA
>JAFMBQ010000234.1 GCA_017858365.1 Algoriphagus sp.
TTCACGTACGGTTCTGTGAGAGGCTTGGGGTGAAACTCCTCTTGCCTACTCGACTATAATAGGCGTGTACCAATTCTGAGGGATCTGAAATTCCCCAACTTGGCCTGTATACCTCTACCAATTCTCCTCTTTCATCCTCAATAGTAGGAGTAAGTTTGATGATCAATCCTTCGATTTCTTTCCGTAAGATTTTTCCTTCTTTCGAAATCAGAGGTTCGTCCTTGACTGCCTCCACAGTAGTTTTTTGTTCAATAGTCATTGTAAATAGACAAAGGAATTTAATTTTTTAAGGGTACAAAAAATGAATTTTTTCTTTTATTCCAAAGGATGGGTGGTTTATAAAGGTAAATGAAAATAATTCCAATCGATCCTCATACAAAAGTTTTAAGGTGCCTTTGGCAGTAGTCAAATCCTCTTTCGAACCGGAAAAAAGAAGGTTCGACCCCCTCCGGGGTCGTGGGTACTCATATTTTGATCGTCTTTTCCACGGGTTACACCCGTGGTTATTGAGAAGTTGGACCCCTTCAGGGTCTTTAATTTGATTTAGAATTTTCTAAGGATTTTAGACAGTGAAGCCTTCAACTTTTAAATACTGTCTCCGCCAGTGACGGAACCCTCGGTGCAACCAACGGATCAAATGACAGCGCATGATTTGGGTTTTTGGCCGGCTGCCAGTCAATCAATAAAAATTGTATCGCCAAAAACAGAAAGTGTTAATGGTGGGGATAAGTAAGGTTCGGAACTGGTAATTATATACTCAGAACCTCGACATTCTGCTTCTGAACCGGTAAATACAATGATTCAATTCTCTTGTAGGGGTTAAATTAAAAAATTCAAAATTCTATCGGATAGGAGAGCGTAGTCGCAAACTACCCTCAGGCCAACATTCTATGTTCAGCGGGGTGAAGCAGGAATAGGGTTTGGACTAGGTGTAGTCCGCGACAATTGCAGGGAGTGTCTACACCTTTATATCAATACAAAATTGTATTTTGCTAAAGCCGATTACTCCAAATCAATTGCATTCCGACAGTTGCTTAAGGTTTGATACATTGAAAAATGTAAGCTTTTGAAGTATAAGTGAAGGCCTGACAGCGACTCATCGAACTTAAATTGCTGAGAAAAGACTACGCCGTGTGGAGGCTTGAATTATACGACTTCGCACAAAATGAACTCCTAACCAAAATTTTAGCATGAAAGATTTTTGTAAAACACCCAATCGCAAGAAAGAACCGAGCAGATTTAATAGGGGTACTTTGGTTTTGGTTTTTGTTTTAATCAGTAATTTGACTTGCTACGCCCAAAATAAGAATGCAACGATTTCACTTTTTGATGGCACTTCTTTAACTGGTTGGGAAGTGGTCAACCCGGTAAACGGAGAGTATTGGTCTGTAGTGGATAGTGTCATAACCGGTGGCAATGGAACTATCAATATTCCGACAAACACTTACTTACGTACCACCGAAATTTTTGGAGATTTTGAATTCCGAGCTCTTTTTCGCTTAACTGGTGACCACAGTACTGGTCTGATTAACAGCGGCATTCAATACCGATCCATCATCGAGGACAATAATATCATCGGGTATCAGGCGGATATAGGAAAGGGGTATTGGGGAGATATCTATGACGAGCACCGTCGGGGCAAGCTTGCCGGCGGAGATCTCAGCACACTCAAACATCTGCTGAACGAAGATGGCTGGAACAGCTACATTATTAGATGTATAGGAAATAAGCACGAACTGTATATCAATGGGATTAAAACCACGGAATATTTCGAACTGGACCCTGATATTCCATCAAGAGGTGTCATTGGTGTTCAAGTACATAGCGGCGGAAATGCCAAGGTTGAATTCAAGTATATTACCATTTCAAAGCTTTAAAGAATAATGGAACTTCAAGTTTTACAAATGAAAAAAGCATTCTATTTATTCTTTATAGTACTAATCTCTGCCAGTTTTGGCTGTAAGGAAAATTCATCTACCTCAGAAACCGATGCTTCCGTTAGCGAATACGTTGATTACAATCGTAAAACTCAGTCTGCCAGAACGGAGTTGTTCACTCCTGAAAAAGAATTGGCAGGATTTAAAGTCCCTGAAGGATTTATAGTAGAATTGGTAGCCAGTGAAAGAGATGGAGTGGTTAATCCTATCCATATGGCTTTTGATGATGCTGGGAAATTGTGGACTCAAACTGCCGAAATGTATCCCTTGGATCCGGTTGCCGATATCGCTTGGCAAGATTTATTAAAACTAATGGACAATCCTGAAGCTCAGGAAAAAGACCCAAGTTTTAAAAGGATTTTTGATCTGTACCGTGGCAATACCAAAGGAAAGGACAAAATTATAGTGCTTTCAAATCTTTATGGAAAAGATGGCGTTACCTCGGCTGTTTGGGCAGATGGTCTTGCCATACCCCAAAGTATTTTGCCATACAAAAACGGAAGTTTTGTGGCCCAAGGTTCCGAACTGTTTTTCCTGGAGGATACAGATAAGGATGGAAAGGCAGACAAACGGACGCCTTTGTTCACTGGATTTGGGATTACCGATACCCATACCATGGCACATGCACTAGTGCGTGGACCTGGCAACTGGATACATTTTAGCCATGGCGCCTTGAACAAAGGGAAAGTAAGTTCGCTGGTTAGCGAGGCTGAAGTCCGGATAGATTATAGTAAAATCGCTCGTTTCTCACTAGACTCCAAACAGATAGAATTGGTTAACTCCGGTTTGAATAATATTTGGGGATATAAGCTACGAGGAAATGGGCAGTGGTATGGTATGGAAGCCAATGACATGGGATATTCCATCGTTCCCATGGAAATAGGAACAGGTTTTCCAGGAATAGGTAGCGAACGTCTTCGTTCGTACCAGCCCTGGATGCCAGAGTTGCATGAGTTTCGTGTGGGAGGAACTGGGATCTCTGGACTTGCTTTTGCGGATGACTTGGAAGGAAGCTTCCCCGAGGAATGGAAAGATGTGGGCTTCATTGCAAACCCAATTACCAGTTCCATCAACTCGGTTAGAATCGTACGCAACAGCGACGGTACTGTGACTGCCGAACATTTACCGGATTTTTTGACCTCTGAAGATGATTGGTTTAGACCTGTCAATATGGAGTTTGGACCAGATGGGAGTTTATACATTGCCGATTGGTACAATAAAATAGTTTCGCATAATGAAGTAGGAACCACCCATCCAGACCGAGATAAATCACATGGGCGTATTTGGAGAATTCGTCATAAATCTCAAAAGTCACGGCCTATTCCTAATTTTTATGAAGTAAAAACAAATGAGCTTGTAGCATATCTTAAGTCTCCATCTATTTGGGAAAAAAGAGCTGCATGGCACCAGATCAGTGATCGTCCTATCGAAGAGACAAGTAGGCTTGCCAAAGACCTTATCGCACTTGCTTCCGATAATGCACAGGATGAAATCACCAGAATACTGGCTCTTTGGTCACTGGAGGGTATAAAGCATTACGATCAGAATCTGATGAAGGCTTTGTTAAATACCCCATCAGATAACCTTAGAAGAGAAGCTGTTCGTGCATTGCAGTCCTTTTCATTAAATGCAACTGTACTTGCCTCCTTACTCAAAAAACCATCCACGGATAGTAATCCCATGGTCCGATCTCAGGTGCTACGGACATTGGAAGCGGTTAATACTGCGAATCTGGAGACTATTGGGCTATTGGTCGGAGCATGTAAGGCGCCACTTGAAGGAAATGCGATGGGGGGTTCTTACGAGCGAAATTTTGAACGGTTTCTTGCCAGAAAAGCGCTGGAGAACTATCCAAAAGAACTTTTGAGTTTTATTCAATCCTCAGCTGCAGCACAGTACGAAACATCCAATTTGATATGGGCAAGTCAAGCATTACCAAAAGGACAAAGGGAACAAGTCTTTGTGGATTTATGGAAGAAAAACAACCTAAAGGATATAGACGAAGTGACATTCGTACTGGTAGCCGAAATGCTGGGGAACAAGAACGTATTGAACTTAGTATCCCCAATCTTAGGAAATGAGGACAAGGCGGTGGAACATGTTTCGCTCACCTTAAAGAATCTGGCTAGGGTACAATCAGCGGAATTGACAAACGCATTGAAAGCGCCTATTAGACATTTGTTAAAAAGCGAGGATATTTCAAAGCAGATGTTAGGATTGGATGCCGTTGGAAAATTGAAAATTCAAGGTCTAAGAAATGAGGTATTGCCGCTGGTTGATAGTACTTCTCCTTCTGAAATGATCAGATTGTACCTGTCTGCACTTAACAACCAGCCTACTGAAAACAAAGAAACTTTCGTCAAGCTTTCAAAAATGGAAACATTGGAGCTTGAGTTAAGGGCTTCAGCTGTCCAGACTTTTGCCATTGCAGATTTAAAGGCCGCTAATAACATTATGGCTACCTGGGTACCCAATTTAGATTTGGAACAAAAGAAAAAAGTCATCAACATCATGGCCAATTCTAAAGAAGGTAGCAAGCTCTTAAAACTGCTGCTCGATGAAGAACTAATCTCTGCCAAGGAATTCGATCTTTCAAGTGCAGAAAAAGTATTCCAATCTAATACAGCCGATGCAAAGGGAATACAACTTTTCGAGTTGGTAAAAAAACGAATCAAGGAGGAGAAAAGTGAATTGGAATCTAATTTACAGCGATTTATGGCCATTGCTGAGAAGGGAGAAGGAAACCCGAAAAATGGGAAGACCCTGTTCCAAACATGTCTTATGTGCCATGGTGTAGGGGATGAGGGATTTGATTTCGCCCCCGCTTTGGATGGATCGTCTTTACGTGAAAATGAGGCCTTGTTGACCGCGATCCTTGAACCTGATGCAGCAGTAGAAAGTAATTATTCTATCTATCGGGTGACCAAGAATGAAGGGAACAATATAGAGGGATATCTAGTCAAAAAAGATGGAAGAGGCACCACCATTGGGTTTATGGGAGGCAGTAAACAGTTTATCCAAGCTTCGGAAATTAGATTCGAAGGTTATTTGGGAGGTCGTTCTTTTATGCCGAAAGGTCTCCTCGCTAATTTCTCGGACGAGCAGGTAGCTGACTTATTGGCTTATATAAGGACGCTCAAATAACCCAACACTGTTCAGGTCCCGATAGCCACCTTGGAGGCGATCCTGAATCAAGATCGCAGGATTTCACTAATCAGGGTGGGGATCCGAAGGATCTAAACTATTCAGGACCCTCGGCATGGGGCTAAAGCTAACAGATGAGTAAGTAGCCTACAGGGACGAAACTAGATAAGTCCCACTTCGAGCTTAAGATTTGCAGTTTTTTCCGTCATTCGGCGGTAATAAAAATAAAACGTCTTTTATTCTCAGCAGCCTTCAAAACATGTTTTGAGGGAATTTCCTATCTTCTGGCTTCTAAGCAACTGACACCCCGAAATGAAGATGTTCCGTTTTTTTATTTGTGCGTTCATTTTTCAGTTTTTCGCTTGTAATCCTAAGATCAAAAATCAAAAAATACTTGAAAAGCCAAACATTCTCCTCATCGTCGCTGATGATTTGGGCTATGCGGATTTGGGGAGTTTTGGTGGTGATATAGCTACTCCAAATCTGGATGAGTTGGCCCGTCAAGGAATTCGATTCAGCCGATTTCATGCCGCTCCTTTTTGTGCAGTTAGCCGGGCGATGTTTTTATCGGGGAATAACAATCATATCGCAGGCGTGGGGGTTCAGGGATTGAATACTGATGTAGAGGGGTATGAAGGCCACCTTACTGACAGAATTATCCCATTTCCAGCATTATTGCAAAAGGCGGGTTATCTCACTTTCACAGCAGGAAAATGGCATCTTGGCTTAAGGCCTGAAGACAATCCACATCAAAAAGGATTCGAACACTCTTTTGTTTTATTGGAAAGCAGTGGAAACCATTATAGTTCAAAGGGAATATGGGAAAAAAGCCCTATTTCACCTTATACAGAAGACGGGATAGAAACTACTTGGAAGGAGGGAGAATATTCTACGGATGTTTACACCGATAAATTGATCTCCTATATCAGTCAAAGCCAAAAAGAAAATCGTCCATTTTTTGGTTTTGCCGCTTATACCTCTCCGCACTGGCCACTACAAGTAGATGAAAAATACTGGAAGAAATACGAAGGCCGCTATGACGAAGGCTATGAAGTCTTAAAGGTAAAGCGTTTTGAAAGCTTGAAGAAGGCGGGAATGATTTCAGAAAATGCGGTTTTGCCTCCTTCTCATCCAGATATCAAAGCTTGGGATTCCCTTTCTCCCGAGGAGCAAAAAAAGGAGGCCCGAAAGATGGAGCTCTATGCAGGGATGGTGGATAACTTGGATTACAACGTAGGGAGATTGATCAATCATTTAAAAGAAACAGGCCAATACGAGAACACATTGATTGTCTTTATGTCTGATAATGGGGCAGCCGGGGAAGATTTTTATAATAACAAGAATTATGGCCCTTACCTTCAGGAGAATTATTCAGATGAGTATGCCGAAATGGGAAAAGTAAATTCCTATATCTCTTATGGACCGCAATGGGCAGAGGCTGGAAGTTCTCCATTCAAATATTACAAAGGATTCACTACCGAGGGAGGCATGAACTCACCTATGATCATCGCAGGTCCGGGAGTAGAAAATATCGGGAATATCAATGATTCTTTCTTAACCCTTTTAGATCTCGCTCCCACTTTCTTTGAAT
>JAFMBQ010000235.1 GCA_017858365.1 Algoriphagus sp.
ATTAATGGCGAACTTTTGTGCGGAACGATGGGGTACTTTCGTCGGAATATCTAACTTGTATGAAATCTTAAATAATTGTGATAGGGAGCCAATAAATCATCCTTATTGGCTCCTTTTTTTAGACATACCTTTTATGAAAAATAAATTAAGCATTTGGATTATAATTTTATTGATTGGGTGCTCAAAATCAAATGATCCTAGAGAGTCTTTAAATCTGAAGTTTGAAGATTTTGAATTAAAAAAAGAATTAATCGGTAAAAAATATAGCTACGATAGTATTTTGAATCCCCGAAAAATTCTACTTAAAGGTGATTATATAGTTGTTTCCACAGATGGTTCAAGCAATTTAATTCATTTGATTTTGGAAAAAGATATGAGTTACTTTCAAAGTAAGGGAGTTCAAGGTGATGGTCCGGGGGAGATTAATTCTATAATTTGGGAGCTTGATAGAGGACTGGATAAAAATACATTTTGGGCTTATGATTTGAACAGCAAGGTATTTCATGAATATGATTTAGAATCTACAAATCAAAATTCTCTGAGAGCTATAAAACAAAAGCAGGACTGGTATTTAGGATTTTCTGTTCACATGATGGAACCAAATAGATTTATTTCTAATGTGACTAGAGATAATTTTAAATTTGGGATTTTTGATAGCCTTGGAAATCGTCAGGACAGTTTCGGTCCATGGTCAAAGGGAAAAGTGGTAGATGAAAAAACGGGATATTTGTTATTGGGACTTAATCAAGGGCAAATTGAGTATAATTCAACGAATCAAATCTTGGCCCATTCCAGAATTATTTATGAGCTACTCGAGATTAATAATCTTAAGACAGGGAACACAATCAGTATTTATGGTCCAAAAAACTATGAAGTGGCCTATGAAGTTTTTGATAGTGACGGCTTTCCATCTGCGGCAGTGAACTCAACTATTCCTAATGGGTATAGTGACGTTTTTGTAGGGGACAAATCTGTTTTTGCAGTGTATGTTGGTAAGACAGATGCTTTGATTTCGAGTTCAGGTGAGACTTCCAGAACAATTTTCCAGTTTAGTTTGGAGGGTATTCCATTGTCTCATTTTACGACAGATTTTCCGATAAAGTCGATTGCAGTTGATGAGGAAGCGAGGAAAATTTATGCCGTTACCGAAGATAAGGATCCTGGTATAGCTGTTTTTGACTATTGAGCTATTTATAAAATACCTGCTTCCCGAATCGGTCTGCGATTATATCCGGGATAAGAAGTTGTACCAGTAGGTATTAGCGATTTTCAACTATAAAAAACAATACGTTTAAACTAAAAACAATCTTTTTACAACTATCATCACTATTTTTTCAACTAATTCTTGCGAGTAAGAATAAATAAATTAAGATTGTACCTGCTGGAAGTTGGTGCTGGATTCTGGCCGGGTTCTTTTTTATCAATTCTTAATTTTATGTTTATGAAAATCAGCAAGATTAAATCGTTTGTTTTTGGATTGGCCTTTTTAGGGTCAATGGCGTTTGGTGGGATCAGTAGTCAAGCTCAAGATGATCCCGGATTTGAAGGTGGAGGAGGTTGTTATCAGAGAATGGTAATCTGCGGTGGTTCGATGACCGTTTATCATTGTGATGGTCAGCGAACGAGTGAAAGTTGCAGTACTTACTATCTAGATTGTAAAT
The DNA here is from genome assembly GCA_017858365.1 of Algoriphagus sp. Taxonomy (GTDB): domain Bacteria; phylum Bacteroidota; class Bacteroidia; order Cytophagales; family Cyclobacteriaceae; genus Algoriphagus. Next base: position 1,662 of record JAFMBQ010000235.1, read on the forward strand.
TCTGCTAAAATCATCAAAACTTGATAGCTCCTTATTCTTGGAGCTATCTTTTTCAAACAAGCTTTTCTACTCTTAAAACTGCTTATGAAGCTAATTTATAATTTAAAAAAAATTCTATTTTTATTTGCCCTGATATCCTGTAGTGAAAAACCAACCACTAACAGAACGGAGGATATTTCTGAATTGAAATTATCAGGGATCAAGCAGCTTTCAAAACAAGAGGTTAAGGTCATCGATCTTATTTCTTTGGAAACTACCTCTGAAAACCTAATGGGACAGGATTTGCGAATCAGAAGCAGTGCTGATTATTTTTTTGTTTTCGATGAAGGAGTTCAAGACTGTGTTCATCAATTTGAAAAAAACGGAAAGTATCTTGGTCGGAGAGCGATCGTCGGGGAAGGCCCCAATACGCTTTTAAGGTTAAATGATTTTTATGTATCGGAGGATGGAGGCCTTGAAGTGCTTAATTCGCTAGGCGATCAAGCTGAAGTCTTCCGCGTTGGGGTTGATAATTCGATTCAATCTATTTTTAAAGTGGATTATAGTCCAAGTTCCTTTACCAAATTATCTACTGGGGATTATTTATTCTATGGTAGCTATAATCTTCCCTTTGTGAGTCATCGACTGATTCGAACTGATTCCAACGGTGTCATTCAGGAGAAGTATTTAGAAAATCAATATTCCAACAAAATGCTTCCGATGACAGAGCGGAATTTTTTTGAAAGTAACTCCAGTCTTAAGATTATTGAGACTTTCAATAACCGGGGATATCATTTTGAGGGGAATCAACTCAAACCTGAAGTTGCAGTGGATTTTGGTAAGTATGCCATTCCAGGTAAATTTTGGGAATTGGATTTGATGCAGGGCGGCTTTGAATTGATAGCACAAAATGGGTTTGCGAATTTAAATGGATCCTTCGAGAGTGAGGATCTGACTCTTTTAAGTGTGCACCTCCAAAAACCTGAAGGGATTTTTAAAAATTTGTTGTTTATAGATAAGAGGTCTGGGGAGCAGCGGATTTTGGAAACCAGTCTATCCGATGATTACCTATTTCACTATCCATTTGGGGTAGAGCAAAAACAGGTTTTATTTATAACCTACCAGTCCGTATTAAAGAAAGAATTTGGAGAAAATTTAAATCAAGACCTACTCAATAAAATTCCTGACCAGGAATATGATTATCCTGTATTGATGAAAGTCGAAATAAGCAGTTTCAATGACTAATACTTCCAATTTTTGTTTGCCCTATTGCATACTGATAGCAATCTTGATGTTGAGTTTTTCATGTACGGATGACCCAGCTATAGTAATGGTGTTTCCGGGTGATTTCGAGGTCATAAATGACGGGGATTCAACTTTGGAGATTTGCATTGATTGTGAGAACAAACTGGTTTTCTATCTAGATATCGCTGAACGGTCGCTTTATACTTTTTCGGACAATATTTTAGACTGGAAGTCTTTCTCGAAGGAATATCCTCATGTTTCAGTCATTGTTTATCTATCTGGAATTGACAAAAAGAAAGGAAAAACAAAAGAAAAAATGGAAGCCTATCTTGAGTATTTTAATTTCCCATACCAGGTATTTTTAGACCCCGATTATGAGTTTTATAAGTTAAATAACCTCGAAAATTCATTTTTCAAAAATAATAAGGGTGACCAAGTCTTTTATGTCAAAGGAAATGCAATTTTAAGTCCGGCCAATATTGGGATGCCTAATGCCAGAAAAGAAGAGTTAGAGCGATTTTTTGGAAGGGAGTAAATGTTAATCATTCATTATAGTAATTACTAGGATGAAGATTTTAAAGCTTTTCCAATTCCAGAATATCTCGGCCACTTTTATCCGCAAGTCCATTCAAGAAAGTAAGTCTGTTCGATACCTGCTTCCCGAGACGGTATCAGATTATATCCGGGATAAGAAGCTGTATCACTAGTCTTTAGAAATTTCCAACTATAAAAATCCGCGATTTGAAACTAATAACAAGCTTTATGGAGTTTTTAGTAATATTTTTCAAACTAATCCTTGCGAATAAAAAAAAAAAATTTAAGATTGTACATGCACTGTGTTGGTGCTGGATTCCGGCCGGGTTCTTTTTTATCAATTCTTAATTTTATGTTTTATGAAAAAATTAATTTCAGGAATGCTCTTCGTGGCTGCGATGGGCTTATCGTTTAGTGGGTCTAATGCTAACGCTCAGAGTTTGGCTGGTGAAGAAGAATGTAAGGATAAGGTAGAGAGAAAAGGTGGTTTAATCAGAGTTACGATTTGTAATCGTTACACGGATTTTTTCGGATTGTTAGCTGGACGGGACTGTAATGCCCAATCCACTAGTTCTTGTTCTTTCTCACTTTAGTTTCGTTGAATGCGGGTCTTCATAACCCGCATTCTTATTTTACCAAAAAGTATGTTCAAGCGATTATATAACATTCTCAATGTTTTTTGCATGTGTGTTTTTCTTTCATGTGGGCAAAACTCTTCAGAGGAGGTGGCATCCCAAAGGATAAAAATTAAGTCAACAGCTCCTGTTAAAAATCTAGTCTTACAGTCTGTTCGAATAGTCAGGTTTTCAGAAAATACATTTGCACCAATTGGAAGTGTTCATAAGGTATTAGCGATTAAAAATCGTATTATCTTGGTTGATAAAACGATAGGAAATTCAGTGCTTATTTTTGATGAGACGGGTAGGTATTTAAATCATATCTATAGAATGGGCGATGGCCCTGGAGAATATAAGAACTTGGAAAATATATATTATGACGAAAAGGAGGACGTACTTATCCTGATTCCAATGGATTATAGAAAAAAGTATTATTTCGATCTTGACGGCAATTTTATAAAAGAGGAGAAGTACAATGAAAATATTCAATATTCGGACTTAGTCCCGTTAGGCGGTTTGGAAATACTGATAAATAATAGTTCCCTTAATGGGGAGGATGGTTTTCAAGTATATGAAAATCAAGAGTTAATTAAGTCAGCCATACCCTATGTGGATTATTTAGACAATACTCCATTGGATGGAAGGAATGTTATTTCTAAAATTGATGGGGATAATTATAATTTTACTGTCGGAAATAGGGATACTATTTTTCGATATGATGCTAAGAGCCATGAGATTTCAGCTGACTATATTTTTGATTTCGAACCTCCGATTTCCAAAATCGATTATGCTAACCATCCTAGTCCATTAGAATATTTTGTTGAAAGCGAAATGTTTATAGGTATTTTCGATATTTTTCAAAATGGTAATTTCCTTTCGTTCACAACTTTTAAATATCCGAGAATCAAAGGTAGGCTCCTCTCAAAATCAACTAACAAGCTTTATGATACTGAGGAATTTATCCGGAAGGAAGTAGGTAATCTTGGTTTTGAAGGCATTCTGGGTTTGGGACAAAATGGAGAGTTTATTGCGGTGCTGAAGGCTGGCGAAGATGGGGACTGGGATTTTTCGAAGAATAAGAATTTGGAGGCAGCTTATAGTGAAATGAAGGATTTAGGTCCTGAGGAGTTTTTACTGCTTTTCTTTGAGATTGAGGAGAGAGACTAGTATGTTTTTTATTCGAAAACTTCCTAAACTAAACTCTGGATACTTTTCAGCTAAGTCTATAAAAATGGCCGGTGGTCAAACCTTATATCCGAGTCTTTGTCAGATTATATCCGGGATAAGAAACTTTTTGAATAAAAAGAATTTTAATTCTTTAGCGTATTAGTTTGACTAAAACCCTTTCGATTTAACACCTAATTGTCTTGCAGATAATTGGATTAATAACTTGCTTATCTAGAAAGTTTAATATCAATTTACGCACATCTTTCTCCATACATTTTTGGATTCCACTAAGGCATTTGCTTTCTTGCCTTCGCCCAAAACCTACTTTTTATCTAATTATCCCATTGACTTATGACTAAACATACCTACGACAGTGGGCTGATTGGCAATTGCGCCTTTATCGCCCACGTAGAGAAAAATACCAATATCAGCTGGCTCTGCTTTCCTCGATTCGACTCGGATTTTATCTTCGGAGGAATGGTCGATCGGAAAAAAGGAGGTGAGTTTACCATTTTACCAGATTCAGGAGAGTTTCATTCCGAGCAAGTCTACTTAGAAAACACGAATATTTTAAAGACCACCATAACCCAAGATGGTAATTCGTATCAGGTGACTGACTTTGCTCCACGATTCAAAAACTATGATCGGTATTATAAGCCATTGATGCTGATTCGGAAAATCGAATGCGTATCCGGTTCTCCACGAATTAAGATATCCTGTCAACCTGTTACCAATCGTGGTCAAAATCAGTTGGTGCCTAACCTTGGGAGTAACCATATCCGATTTATGGGAATAGATCAGGAGCTTAGACTGACTAGTAATGCGCCGCTCAGCTACATTCAGGATAGTAAGCCTTTTGCCCTTAATAAGACGATTTACCTGGTGCTGACTTATGGCAGACCGCTTGAAGCAGCCGTGGAGACTACCTCGGAGCGCTTTCTCCTTGGTACTAAAGCCTATTGGCAGGAGTGGGTCAAATCTACCAGTATTTCAGGCTTTCATCAAAAGCTGGTTTTGCGATCTGCCTTGATTTTAAAGATTCACCAGTATGAGGATACTGGTGCTATCATCGCTGCCTCTACGACCAGTCTGCCAGAATCTCCCGGAAGTACCCGAAACTGGGATTACCGTTATTGTTGGATTCGGGATACCTACTATACCTTGACCTGCTTCAATAGCCTTGGTCACTTTGAGGAATTGGAAAAATATTTCGAGTTTATTCAGAACCTTCCCACAGATGCGAATGGTCGTTACCAACCACTATTCTCGATCACTGGGGATTCTTTATTGACGGAGGAGATTTCTGAGCTGGATGGCTACTTAGGTAACAAACCAGTCCGATTTGGGAATCAGGCTTATACCCATATTCAAAATGATTGCTACGGACAGGTTTTGGTTTCTTTGTTGCCTTTGTATTCAGA
>JAFMBQ010000236.1 GCA_017858365.1 Algoriphagus sp.
TGTTTCGGGCTTTTTTAGACAATACCACCTTGCCTTGTTCATATAGTACCGAATCCGCATCATAGAGCGCATAGCCCATATATGCCTCTGGTGCAGGTTTCTGCTGCAGTTCTCCGATCACCAGTGCGATCACATTAGCAATGGCGAGTTCGTTGGGAGAGGAAGCCAGGTTTTGACCGTATTCTCCAAGCGTGCGGAGATCTTGCGATCCATTCCGGTACGGACGAAGGTAGCGGGGCTCAGGCTAAACTTTTCTGTTTTGTTAAGTTTTAAGACCTAAATAAAAGAGAAGGAAAATAGCAACAAGAGAAGCCAATGTAAGCCAAGTATTTTTCCGCTTTTCAGCCTTTGTCCATTTTTCGTATTTATCAAAGTATTTTATATACTTATCATTTCTAAAAACAAAAAAATAGCATATTCCACCTGAAAGCACTGCACAAGCAAAAATATAAGGCGTTGTAGCATATACAAACACATTGAATACCATAAAAAGTGATAAAAATAAAATAGCCATTGCTCCCCACAAGATACCCCCAGCGAACACCATACTAGTTCCATAGTTTTTGTTTTTATATACTTTATTTATAGTTTCAATGGGGTCGATACCTAATTTCTCATATCTCCTCTTCTGAAAAGGCAACTTATGAATCAGATGAAAAGGATTTATTTTATTAGATAATAAATGCAATTTGTAATCAGCCTTATAAAAACAGAAGTGCAGAACATTCAAATAATTTTCAATTTTTTTCATTTATCTCCCGTGATATAAATTAACTGCACCATTACCTATTTGTCCTCCATAATAACCTCCTCCAAATCCTCCGATAACTGTTCCAACTATTGGACCTATTATTAGACCAGGAGGACCAAACCAAGCACCAACTCCTAATCCTAATGATGCCCCAGCTTTAGCTCCAGCCCAACCACCTATTAAAGTTCCTGTAGTTCCGAATGCTGCACTTTGTGCATTGTAGCCAAACTGCCCGCCATCCTTTTGATAACCATTAACTGTTTCCGCAGCACCAATAAGTGCAGATAGTCCTACGGTAGCTCTACCTGCCCACTTGTAATTGCTTGCCGCTTTGAAAGCTCCCGAACGGCTACCAGTATATTGGTTTCCTCCCCAAGAGTTATTATAGTACTTACCATTATTTCCAAGCCACTGGTCACCAGGTCTTACAGTCGTTTGCAAAGCACCATAAATTGAACCTCCAATATCTAAAGCAAGTTTTGCATTATCCGAACCACCACCACCTTGAGCTTGACTACCACTTTCTTGTTGCCCAAAAGAACTTGAACCCCCTCCGAAAAACCCATTTATACGAACCCCATCTGAGCTGTTTCCCGTCATTGGTGTACGTTCTATGACTTTCCATTTGCCATCCTTGTACTGAGAGGCACCAAATCTATTCTGGACAACAGCACCTTCTGCATAAATATCCTTAGTCTTTTCTCCTTCACTGCATCCATTGGGACACATCCCATTTGGATCAATGTAGCGGATTGGATTGTTCCAGCCATATGCATATGGTGATTTATCAATCTGAAGTGGATGAGCCGCCAAAGGGTCAACAACGAACCAGCTCCCGATCGCTGGATCATACAATCTGGCCCCGTAGTCATACAAGTTCACCCCAAGGTGGCCGTTTGCCTCCTTGCCGTTGTATAAATACGGATTTATTTTGATTCCGCCATATTGATAGCCAAGTCCGCTTAACTAAACTCCCCATGGATCGAAGTGAGTTTCTTGTACAATCAGTGGGAAATTGATTTTTGCGTTGTATGCCCAGTTTATTGCCCTGAATTGATTTTTGGCAGAGTGTGAAGCCAGCATAAGCAATGAATAGGTCCCCGCTACAAAGGGTATTTACAACAAAACATCAAAAAGCCTCCAACTAATATGATCACGTGTAAGATTACGGATACACATATAATTTTTAACGTTTTTAGCACCAATCAAAGGAAATGGAGGAAAAATGGCTGCTGTTACCTTGAAAGATTTCCCTCAGGGATTTTGGGATAAAATGAAGGCAAAATAGGAGCACTAAGATTGGACAAAAGACCCTATTTATGGGTAGCAATTGCTTTGAAACAGTACTCTTTTGACCAAAAAGTGCCTTCGTATTTGTCTTATCTCCATTTTGACATATATTGCGGATAATTCAAATCAGGTAGTTTCAAAAAGCTTTAAATATCTCAATTCAGCTTCACCCTAAAAAAGTTATCCCAAAATGCTGATAGATAGCCAACTAAACAAATAAAATTGATTATCCCATTTTTGTTATTACCACTGGATGGGAACCATTAGATTACTTATGAGGAAAATTAAAAATGCCATAACTCAATTTATTGAGATTTTCCCGTTAACCTTTGGTTCGCAATTTACCACTTCGGAAAAGCTAAGCTTACTCAGGGCATTAATTTGGTGCTATTTTGGAGTAAAGTTGAAAATAAAAAAAGAAGTAATTACACTTGAGTTGATTGGAATGCGAATTAGTTCTTATGGATACTTTAATTTACTCCATCAGCTAAAAGAAATTTTTTTAATGGGTGAATATCAAATTTCAACCACCAAAAAATCTCCAGTAATTATTGATTGCGGTGCCAATATTGGATTAAGTATCCTTTATTTCAAAAGAAAATATCCCAATAGTAAAATCATCGCGTTCGAACCCAATCCTAGTGTCTTCAATATATTAAGATTGAACCTGGAGCAAAATCACATACAGGGAGTGGAATTATACAATTATTGCCTATCCGATTCAGAAGGAGAGATTGAATTTTTTGTCAATGAAAATTTGGGCACTATGGTAGGCTCAGTCCTGGAGGAGAGGGGTGGAAATAAAAAACTGAAGGTAAAAGCTGTTCGATTGTCTTCTTATATAACAGAGGAGGTTGATTTGGTTAAAATGGATATTGAAGGAGCCGAAATCAACGTACTTGATGATCTAAAAAGGAATGGTAAATTGAATTCAGTAAATACCTATCTTATCGAATTCCACCATAATATTCCTGGACAGCTTTCTGGGTTGGGGAGATTTATTCAGGATCTTGAAGAAAATAACTTTGGAGTCAGCCTCCGGAGTGGATTCCACAATCAAGGAGAATTTCAAGACGTTTTTCTAAGAATTTTCAAAAACCGGGATACTGATTAAACCATGAAGTTAAGTATAGTACTGGTTTCCTACAATCAGATTGAATACATAGATCAATGCCTCGATGGAATTCTCCTTCAGGAATTTGACTCCCAGATGGAGCTCATCATTGCAGATGACTTCTCATCCGATGGTACTATCGAACGATTAAAGGAAAGGCTAAAAGAAACAGCCTTCGAAGTGAAATTTCTGATTGCAGATAAAAACCTTGGATTGGGGAAAAATTACCTCCGCGGAATCGCTGCCTGCAGAGGTGAATTCGTTTCTTTTTTGGAAGGAGACGATTATTGGACCGATCCTCAACGACTTCGAAAACATGTCGACTTTTTGGAGAGAAATCTGCGATGTCCCATGAGCTTTAATCCTTATGCAATTTATCATCAGAAAACCGGAAGCCTAATCATTCCCAAATTAAATGCTAAATCAGAAGTTAATTTCTATTCATCCAAAAAGCTGATTCAATACAATGTAATCGGTAATTTGTCCACCTGCGTATTTAGAAAAACAGCCCTGGACAGTGTATCCGCGCATTGGTTGAAATACAACATTACGGACTGGTTTTTAGGGATTTTTCTCGCAGAGAAGCATCCTATTGCCCAATTGAACGAAGTCATGTCGGTCTATCGGATCAACCCGAGAGGTCTTTGGTCCAACTACTCCGAAGAGGAACAATGCGACAAAAAGTCCAAATTGACTTTCACGTATGATTTCCTGCTGGGGTACCGATTTTCAAATGAGTTTCTGGCCTACAGACTGACAGCTAGAATCAAGAAAAAAAGGGATGACTGGAAAGCAAACTCTCCGAAAAAACTCGGACAAGTAGTTAGCAAAGTAATTTCTCAAGGATTAATCTTACGGTTTAGCATTGCTATAGCCTACATGGTTCCAAAAAAAATGATCAAAAGAAATGAAAAAATATATAACATATTTTAAGCAAGTCAGGGGGATTTCAAGGGATCCTTTTTTTAAAAAAGGAGAAAAAAACTCTCTTGAAGAGCTCAAGAAAATAGGGAGCCGCACGGAGGTCATTAATAAATTAGTGAGTAGTTTCAATCGCCAAACCACTTATCTGGAAATTGGAGTCCGTGACCCTGAAGATAATTTTTCAAAAATCTCTTCTGCTCTCAAGTTTAGTGTAGACCCGGGATTCGAAGTACAGGAGAACAAAGCAGATTTTCCCTGTACGAGTGATATGTTTTTTCAGAGATTAAAAAGCAGAGAATGGAAGGGAGTGCCCGACCAATTTGACGTAATTTTTATCGATGGGCTTCACACTGCTGAGCAGGCTGACCGAGACATTGCTAATTCGCTGGAGATATTGGCTGATGGTGGATTTATCGTAATTCATGACTGCAACCCGCCGACAGAATGGCACGCAAGAGAAGAATTCCACTTTGGAAGATCCCCTGCTGGAAAATATTGGAACGGGACTTCTTGGAAAGCCTTTCTGAAGTGGAGGAAAAACAAAGACATCTACTCTTGTTGTGTTGATACTGATTGGGGAGTAGGCCTAATTTCCAAAAAATTCCTACTAGGAGAAGCCACCACCTTAGCTAATGAATTTTATGAATACAAGAAATTTGATGCTCATCGAAAAGAGTTTTTAAACCTCATCAACATGGAAGAATTCACTCACCTAATCAATAAGTAATATGCATCAAAGCTCCATGCTCCGAATGGAATGGTTTATCGGGAAGTTTGTAGAAAATAAAAAAATCAAGCTTAAGGTCCTGGACGTTGGCAGCTATGATTTCAATGGAAGTTACAAACGGCTGTTTCCATCAGGTGAGTTTGATTACATCGGGATCGATATGGAATCAGGTCCAAATGTGGGCCAGGTAGTGAACACTCCTTATCACTGGCCTGAATTTGCCACAGATTCTTTTGATTTGATCATTTCGGGACAGGCCTTTGAGCACAATGAGTTTTTCTGGCTGACCATGGAAGAAATTGCTCGGGTCCTCAAGCCGGGAGGCAAGGTCTGCATCATCGCACCAAATGGATTTATTGAGCATAGATTTCCAGTGGATTGCTACCGATTCTTTTCTGATGGGATGATTGCTATGGCAAGGTATGTCAAATTGGATGTCCTGCATGCCTCTACAAATGCCTACTCAAAAGGTCAGGAAAAAAATTGGTGCAGCGAAGTCGAAGCAGATTCGATTCTGGTGGCCCAAAAGAATTACTCGGGAGAAGCACAACTGATTGACCGGAAAACCTATTCTTGCACGCCCGCAATTCAACAAAATTTCTTGGGTGAGTTGAAAACCTGCCAAAAACCCAAAGATAATGCTATCCAAAAGCTTCTAATGAAACTTTACCGCAAAGCAAAAATCTTGGCTTAAGGCCCGGATTTTTGCTTTGAAAACAGACAGATACCATAAAAAATGAATGATTTAGAATCCTACTTTAGAAATAACGATAAAAGGCTTATCCATAAATGGGCTCATTATTTTGAGGTATATGACCAGCACTTCAGCAGATACCGAAACCGTGAAATTGTTATTCTTGAAATCGGAGTATCCCAAGGAGGAAGCCTTCAAATGTGGAAAAGTTATTTCGGGGATAAGGCAAAGATTTACGGCATCGATGTGGATCCGAGATGCAAAGAACTGGAAGAAGATAATATTAAGATTTTCATCGGGTCGCAGGAAAACCCTACTTTTCTACAGGAAATCAAAGCCCAAATCCCTCCTATTGACATTCTAATTGATGACGGTGGACACACGATGAATCAGCAGATTATCAGTTTTGAGGAGCTTTATGATCATATAAAAGCGGATGGTATTTATCTATGCGAGGACGTTATGACTTCCTATTGGGTGACCTATGGTGGTGGACACAAGCGGAGCGGAACCTTCCTTGAATACAGCAAAAATCTGATTGATCAATTGCATGCTTATCACTCACAGCAGCGCAGTTTAAAGGTCAGCGAATTCACCAATTCAGCAAATTCCATCCATTTCTATGACGGTGTCGTGGTCATCGAAAAATCAAAAAGAGTCACCCCTCCCCATCATGAAAAAACCGGAAAAGACTCCTTTGATTCTCCAACGGCGGGAAAGAGACCATTTCTCAGCCGACTCAAATCACACCTGAGATACAAGGGGCTTTTGCATCTCAACAAGCTCCTCCAAAAACTCCGGATCAAAGGATTTATTTGGAGATAAGCCGAAATCCAACCTCTGTTCATCCGGGCGATGAACTGGTCGAAGCTGATTTATTGAATGCCTCGCAGGTCTCCGAAGCCATTAAAGGTTCAGAAATCGTTATACTGGTTGCCGGGATTAGGTAAAAGACAGCCATTTGGAAGCATGGCTGCCCATTATGATGCGGAATACGCTGGACACCCGCATTGCTCATGGTGCTCACTCGAAACTGATCAAGCCAGAAGTTTTCTGAAGTTTCCTCCGATATTCTTATGGATCAGGCAAGGGTTATTTGATAATTTTTCTCATTAATTCT
>JAFMBQ010000237.1 GCA_017858365.1 Algoriphagus sp.
CAGAATGATCAGGACGAGAATATATCCAGAGAGTGGTTTGATTATTTTTTCCATTTCAATATGATGTTATAATGATATCATATTGAATTACGGGATTTAATTTTAAGCGTTCAACTTTTTTCAAAAAAAAAGTCCTGAGAGCTCAGGACTTTTTGAAGAATATTATTTTATTTTCTCTTTTTGAAGAGTGAATCCACAAATTCTTTTCGGTTGAAAATCTGTAAATCTGTCATTTTTTCTCCTACTCCAATATACTTTACCGGGATCTTAAATTGATCAGAGATCCCTATTACGACGCCACCCTTCGCTGTACCATCTAGTTTTGTGATGACCAAAGAAGTGATTTCAGTTACTTTTGTAAATTCCTTTGCCTGAATAAATGCGTTTTGACCAGTAGATCCGTCAAGAACCAACATGATTTCATGTGGTGCATCAGGAATAAACTTCTGCATCACACGTTTGATTTTCCCTAGCTCATTCATCAGGTTTACTTTGGTGTGTAATCTTCCAGCGGTATCGATAATTACGACATCCGCTTTTTGATCTACAGCCTGCTTTACGGTATCAAAAGCTACTGAAGCAGGATCAGTATTCATCCCATGTGAAACGACGGGAACACCAACACGCTCTCCCCAAAGAATTAATTGATCAACTGCAGCCGCACGGAAAGTATCAGCTGCTCCCAATACAACAGATTTACCGGCGTTTTTAAAAGTATTTGCCAATTTGCCAATGGTGGTTGTTTTTCCTACTCCATTGACACCTACGACCATGATTACGTAGGGTTTTTTATCTGCTGGAATATCAAAGTCCAAAAGATCTTGGGTATTATTTTCTTCCAGTAGTGCTGCGATTTCTTCTCGTAGGATTTTATCCAATTCAGAAGTGTTCACATATTTATCCTTGGCTACACGAGCTTCTATACGATTGATTACTTTAATTGTCGTATCTACTCCAACATCGGCAGTAATCAGTATTTCTTCAAGTTCATCCAGTACAGCTTCATCCACGGTGGATTTGCCAACCACCGCTTTGGAAAGTTTTGAGAAGATGTTTTCACTGGACTTTTGAAGTCCTTGATCGAGACTGTCTTTTTTGTCTTTAGAGAAAATACCAAAGATTCCCATAGAATAGGTTTTAAAAATGGAATGTAACGAAAAAATCCCTGCTGACCTGTGGACAGAGGGACTTAGATACTTTAGGATGCACTAGGCAACTTATTTTTTCAAGGTGTCCTGTACCAATGTGGAAGGAACCATATCTTCTTTGAAGGTGTAAGCACCTGTCTTTTCAGACTTAACGGCTCTAATCACTTTGGCGTAAGATACACCACCTTCTTTTTTTAGGGTTGCTACAACTTTCTTAGCCATAATCTTATCGTTTTATCAGGATTTCTCCCGAGCGAGTTACTTAATTTCTTTATGAACAGTCATCTTCTTCAAGATTGGATTGAATTTCTTCAATTCTAATCTTTCAGTAGTGTTTTTTCTGTTTTTGGTGGTGATGTATCTTGAAGTACCTGGCATACCGGAAGTCTTGTGCTCCGTGCATTCCATAATCACTTGTACTCTATTGCCTTTCTTAGCCATCTTCGTATTGATTTTAGGGTCGTGACTTTGATTATCTGATTACGATCATTCCGTTTTCCTGAGCTTTTTTCAAAACTGCAGTAATTCCGTTTTTGTTGATAGTTTTCAGTGCCTTTGAGCAAACTTTCAAAGTGATCCATGCGTCCTCTTCAGGAACGTAGAAAGTCTTCTTATGAAGATTTGGGTAAAATCTACGTTTGGTCTTGTTGTTTGCATGGGACACGTTGTTTCCTACGCGAGGTCTTTTTCCGGTAATGTCACAAACTTTTGCCATGGTAATATATCGTAAATATGATGCGTTTCTGTAATGAGTCTGCAAATATCGGAACTTTTACTGAATTACCAACAGGGAATTCAAAAATAATCCCTTTATAATTATCCTTTGGGATAGGGGCAATGCATACAGCCACTTCCACAGCAGTACCCTCGCTTTAAATGATAGCTTTCAGTAAATACCATTAGTCCACTTTTATTAAAATAATAATCTGAAGTAGTCAATGGAGGTGGAGATGATGGCTTCTTTTCTTCTTTCATGGGAGAGACTAAAGGCATTTACTATATTTGACAAACTCTTTTGAATCGATTTCAAATCCAAAATTACTAAAAACATGGACACTATTACTTCCAGCAACCAAGCTATAGCACTCGAGGATCAATATGGTGCGCATAACTATCATCCGCTACCAGTTGTTTTGGCAAGGGGAGAGGGGGTTTACCTTTGGGATGTTGAAGGGAAGAAATATTTTGACTTTCTATCCGCCTATTCTGCTGTGAATCAAGGTCATTGCCATCCAAGAATTAAAGATGCATTAATTGAGCAAGCAGGCACTTTGACTCTGACTTCGCGCGCTTTTTATAATGATGTGTTAGGTCCATTTGAGAAATATATTACTGAGTATTTTGCCTTTGAAAAAGTGCTGCCAATGAATACTGGTGCAGAAGCAGTAGAAACAGCAATCAAAATTGCCCGTAAATGGGGTTATGAGAAAAATGGCATAGATGAGAACCAAGCAAAAATCATAGTTGCTGAGAATAATTTCCATGGAAGAACGACTACCATTATTTCTTTTTCAAATGATGAAAATGCGCGCAAAAATTTTGGGCCATTTACAGATGGTTTTATAAGGATACCTTATAATGATGTGTCAGCCCTCAAAGAAGCACTTAAAGCCGAGAATGTCGTTGCTTTCTTAGTAGAACCAATCCAGGGTGAGGCAGGAGTGTATGTGCCGGCAGATGATTATTTAAAAGAGGCTAAGGCAGCTTGCGAAGCTGTTAATGTTTTATTCATCGCAGATGAAATACAAACTGGAATTGCACGAACCGGTTCACTTTTGGCAGTCTGTGGAAATTGTTCCTGCGAAAAAAACTGCGAGAGACAAGCTACTTATGTGAGGCCTGATATGTTGATTTTGGGCAAGGCTATCTCTGGCGGGTTTTATCCCGTATCGGCAGTTCTAGCAGATAATCATATTATGGATGTGATCAAACCTGGCCAACATGGATCTACTTTCGGAGGCAATCCAATAGGAGCAAAAGTTGCAATTGCTGCTTTGGAAGTGGTTTCAGATGAAAATCTGGCGCAAAATGCTAGAAAGCTTGGGGAGATTTTTCGAGATCGTATGCAAGCGTTGGTCCAGAAATATCCAATAGTAAAGCTTGTTCGTGGCAAAGGTCTCCTTAATGCAGTAGTAATTAATGACACTGAGGAAAGCAGCACAGCTTGGAATATTTGCGTAGCCTTAAAAGACAATGGGCTTTTGGCTAAGCCAACTCATGGTAATATCATCCGATTTGCACCGCCCCTAGTCATGACTGAAGAGCAGCTTGAAGAATGCTGTGATATTATAGAGAAGACGATTAAGAACTTCTAAAAATTGTCCCTGAAAGCTTTCTTTCAGGGATTTTTTATTCCAATTACTTACTTTTATTACCAATTATCTAAGATATCCCATGCTACAAGCAGTTATTTTTGATATGGATGGCGTCATCTGTCATACTAATCCATATCATTCCATTGCTTTTAAGCAATTCTTCGCCAAGCGAAACCTTAATCCAACTGAGGAAGAGTTCAAACTTCATATGTATGGGAAAAACAATGGTTATATCTTAAGCTATTTCCTTGGAAGAGAAATCCAAGGTGAGGAGCTTTCAGAATTGGAGTTTGAAAAAGAAAGCTTATTCCGCGAAATCTATAAACCCGAAGTCCAACCGATTTCCGGATATTTAGATTTCTTGAATGTTCTTAATCAATTGGGCCTTTCTATTGGAGTGGCTACTTCCGCACCTCGTGCTAATCTTGATTTGATTCTAGGGACTTTGGCAATTAAAGAAACTATGGGTTCTATGCTAGCTTCTGAGGATGTGTCAAAACACAAGCCTGATCCAGAGGTTTATTTAAAGACAGCGGCCAATCTTAAGATTGATCCAGCTCATTGCCTGGTATTTGAAGATTCTTTTTCAGGTGCCTCAGCGGGCTTGAATGCTGGGATGAAGGTGGTGGGCGTTCTTTCTACGCATAAAAAAGAAGAATTGCCTGTTTGCGATTTATATATTAACGACTATTCTGAATTGGAAATAGTCCAAGTTCAACAACTCTTTATCTAATATGCTGCGAAGACCTAGAAGAAATAGAAAATCCGAAGTGGTTAGAAATCTAGTAGAAGAGACCACGCTTTCGGTTAATGATTTGATCTTTCCAATGTTTTTGGTAGATGGAATTCAGAAGAAAGTCGAAGTAGCTTCTATGCCTGGAATCTATCGTTTTTCGATTGATTTGATGCTCAAAGAAATTGAATCCTGTATGAAGTTAGGCATCAAGTCATTTGATGTCTTCCCTGCTTACCCGGATTCGCTAAAGGACTCCATCGCAAGTGAAAGCTATAATCCGGAAACTTTCTACCTAAAAGCACTACGAGCGATTAAGCAAAACTTCCCTGAATTATGCTTGATGTCTGATGTCGCGATGGATCCATATAGTAGTGATGGTCATGATGGCTTGGTGAAAAATGGAAAAATCCTCAACGATGAAACTTTAGAAATTTTAGGCAGAATGTCTTTGGCGCAGGCAGATGCAGGCGTCGATATCCTCGGTCCTTCTGATATGATGGATGGGCGGGTTGGATTTATCCGGGAGCTACTTGATGATAATGGATATACTGATACTTCGATTATGTCCTACACTGCGAAGTATGCCAGTGCCTTTTATGGACCATTTCGGGACGCTTTGGATTCTGCCCCAAAATTTGGAGACAAAAAAACCTATCAAATGAATCCGGCAAATATCAAAGAGGCATTAATCGAGGCAGATTTGGATGCCGAGGAGGGCGCTGACTTTTTGATGGTAAAGCCGGCTTTGGCTTATTTAGATATCATTAAGCTTTTAAATGAAAATTATTCCCTTCCTATAGCTGCTTATAATGTGTCAGGGGAGTATAGCATGATCAAAGCAGCTGGGGAAAGAGGTTGGATTGATCCTGACCGAGCAATGTTGGAATCCCTAATCAGTATTAAACGAGCTGGGGCTAAAGTGATTCTCACCTATTTCGCAAAGGAATTTGCTATGCTGAAAGGCTAAATGACAACTTGGTTGGAATTTAGAGTATAAGACTGGAGAAATCCAGTCTTTTTTCGTTTCTAGGTTTCTAAAGATGTTAGTAATAGGACAAACTTCTACTTTTTTAAAAAATTGGTTAAAAAAAAATACTGAATTGTGAAAATTTATATTTCTCGTAATAATCAATAAATAGTTTTAAATATTGAAAAAATACACTTTTCAAAATAAAATTTTTTAAAAAATGATTTGACTTATAAAAGTCACCATATCTAAATTCCCGAAATCGATTTCAAAGAATATTATGAATGAAAACAGAATTTTATTTTTCTTTTACCTGAGGTTAAAAAACAACCAAATTTTATTAAAAAGGTAAATAAAATGATAATAATGGTTTAATTATATACTGAAAATGCTTTAAAAATGATAATGTTTCAAAAAGTGATTTGTTTTATTGTCAAAAATATAATTACATTCGAACCAAGCTATTGCTATCAAACCTATAATAAATTCTGAAAAACGCTCAAATTTTAACTTAAAACCTATGAAGTATTTTGTACCCCTAGTTGCTCAAGATATAGGCGCTACAGCAGACTTATCTGCAGAAATAGCTCAAGGGCTATTTACCACCAACAATGTGTGGATGATGCTATGTACCGCTTTGGTATTCATCATGCACCTTGGATTTGCCGGAGTAGAAACCGGATTTGGCCAAGCTAAAAACACCGTCAACATCCTCTTTAAAAATACCATCACTCCGATTTTAGGAATAATGACCTATGCCTTGGTAGGCTTTTTTCTGATGTATCCAGGATTTGAAACTCCGGGATGGTTTGGATTTGATTTGTCAGGTTGGAAGATGTTTTGGTTTTCTCCAGCTGATGCTGATGTGACAGCAGGCTATGCTGATGGGGGTTATACTTATTGGACGGATTTCCTTTTCCAAGGAATGTTCGCTGCTACAGCTGCCACCATTGTATCTGGAGCTATTGCTGAACGGGTGAAAATATCAGCTTATCTGATTTTCACTTTGTTTTTTGTGGGTTTAGTCTATCCGCTTATCGGTAGTTGGAAGTGGGGTGGTGGCGCACTTGATGATATGGGCTTCTATGATTTCGCTGGAAGTACGCTGGTCCACTCAGTTGGAGGATGGGGAGCACTAGCAGGTGTTATCCTCGTAGGGCCTCGAATTGGGAAATATGTAAATGGGAAGACTGTCGATAAGCCTGGAGCAAGTGTGCCTTTGGCAGTGATCGGGGTATTTATGCTTTGGTTGGGTTGGTTCGGATTCAATGGAGGCTCTGTACTTTCTGCGGATCCAGCTCTTGTCTCCTATGTTTTGGTAACCACTTCGCTTGGCGCTTGTGCTGGTGGACTGGGTGGTTTTTTAGCTGGAAATATTGTATTCAAACGACTTGATCTTGGTATGATGCTGAATGGTATTTTGGCAGGACTGGTAGGAATCAC
>JAFMBQ010000238.1 GCA_017858365.1 Algoriphagus sp.
CACGCCTTTTTGGTAATACCAATACTACCAATAAACCTTGGGGGACTAGTGAAGAAAACGGAACAGGGAAATTCAATGACTTCACTGATTTGGCATTGGAAGAAATCAAAAAACTAGGAGTATCCCATATCTGGTATACTGGTGTGCCGCATCATGCGCTAATCGGTGATTATTCATCGATTGGAGTTTCCAATGATGATCCGGATGTAGTCAAAGGAAGAGCTGGTTCGCCCTATGCGGTCAAGGATTATTATCAGGTAAACCCGGATTTGGCAGTGGATCCTTCAAAACGAATGGAGGAATTTGAGGCTTTAATCGCCCGAACGCATGCCCATGAGATGAAGGTGATTATCGACATTGTCCCTAACCATGTGGCTAGACGCTATGAAGGCAAAAATAATCCGAAAGGTGTAACTGACTTTGGAGCAAATGATGACACCTCTGTGGAATATGCAAGAGACAATAATTTCTATTATATCCCCACTGAGTCTTTTCAGGTACCGGAGCCGCTGAATGGCTATCAGCCTTTGGGTGGAGAATCCCATCCACTAGCAGATGGGAAGTTTGAAGAAAATCCAGCCAAATGGACAGGAAATGGTTCACGATTGGCTCAGCCGCATTTTTACGATTGGTATGAGACCGTGAAAGTAAATTATGGAATCAAACCCGATGGAATTAAAGATTATTCAGAATTACCGGCAGGAGCGGATTCTTTGGACTGGAGTGCGCATTATGATTTTTGGCAGGGAAAAGAGGTGCCCGATAGCTGGATTAAATTCAGAGACATCACACAGTTTTGGCTTGAAAAAGATGTTGACGGTTTCCGATTCGACATGGCGGAGATGGTTCCGGTGGAATTTTGGTCTTATCTAAACTCACATATCAAACACACCAAGACTGATGCGTTCATTTTGGCCGAAGTGTATAACCCAAGTCTTTACAGAGATTACATCCGAAAGGGAAAAATGGATTACCTCTATGACAAAGTGGAGCTCTACGATACACTTCGAAATGTAATTCAAGATCGGGGTACGACTTGGCACATTGCCGCAATTCAAGATGGCTTGGCAGATATTGAGCATCACATGTTACATTTCTTGGAAAATCACGATGAGCAACGAATTGCCAGTCCAGAGTTTGCTAATGATCCTTGGAAAGCTATGCCTGCCATGGTAGTTTCTGCTACGATTTCCACATCTCCGACCATGATTTATTCCGGACAGGAAGTTGGGGAAAATGCGTCCGAAAAAGCAGGATTTGGAGACCCTTCGAGAACTTCCATCTTCGACTACATCGGTATTCCGGCCCATCAGCGCTGGATGAACGGAGGAAAATTTGACGGAGGACAGCTTACGGACAATGAGAAAGCACTGCGAAACTACTATTCCGAAGTGCTAAACTTCACCCGAAACAGTCCGGCCTTGATGGGAGAATACGCGGAGGTTCACTCCTTCAACAGATCTCAAAACCCAGCGTACACAGACAAAGCCTTTGCTTTTGCGAGATGGGATGAAAATCAAAAGCTAATTGTAGTGACCAACTTCGACGAATTCAAATCGGTGAAAACAACGCTTAAACTTTCTCCGGAGCTGCTGAAAGCTTGGAAGCTGGAAAAAGGCGAGCGAGAAATTCAGGAAGTCATGTTTGGGAAGAAAAAGACCAACCTGCGTGTGACAGATCAAGGGGCTGAGATCGATTTGGAATTAGGACCTTGGGAGTCAGCGGTGTTTGGTGTCAGGTAATAACTTAATATGAATGTACGCTACTTTGCCAGTAAGGGCATTTAGCATTTAATAAATGAGGTTAAAACCTGAGTTTGGCACCCATCGGACACCTGTCACCCGTCTAGTAAAGCAAAGGAAATATGGTTACTGGCAGTAATTCCGTATAACCATATAACTTAATATAGATTTAACTAAATTATTTTTGAAACCATTTTGAAATTTCATTTTTCGTTATTATAATTGATTAGTTTTAATCTCAATTCCAATCAACAAAATGAAACCAAAAATTAAAAAAGAAAGGCACCGGATAAAATTGTCCTGCCTTCTTAGTGAACTAGGGGGGGGGCGCTTAGGTAATTTTACCTTTTTTAATGCCCTCGTAATTTTCACATTGGTCCTGTCTGGATGTAGTCAGGAAGTAATCACAAGCGATCAAGTCGCAGAAGGGAATCCAATTTTAGGAAATAAAGGCTTACTCCAAGTCTCTTGGGAATCAGTGATTTCCACTGACTATCAGGGTGATTTAGGAGCACTGAATGAAAACTCACTATCGGCACTTAATCCCTTTGAAGAAAAGCAGCGGGTAGAATTTGTCCTTCATGAGACAGGAGAAGCTCAACTTAACATTGAGCATTTGTCCAAAAATGAAGGCATCAAAATTCCTCATGAGGATCTGTCTGATGATCGGGCTCCTGTCAAAAAGACCGTAATCTATGGAGGAGAGATTTCTTGGTATGACGGATCTGGTGCCCTATTGGGATCACAACCCATGCAGCGTTTGGATTACTCGGCTTGGATTATAGAGATCAAGAAAATCAAGGAGACGAATTCCAAAGAAGAGATCAACCGGGCTCTCAGAAATTTTCAATCTCAGTTTTTCAAGGCTAATCTGGAAAAACTTCATTGAGCAAATAAAGAAAAGTAACCCAATTGTAAGAGAAATAGAAGAATTTCAGATTTTGGAGGAAAATGAAACCTATGTAACTATACGGGTGGATTTGGCACAATTTGAACCCGGACATACGGGAATCAATGTGATGTTGATTGACAAGAATAAAAATCGAATGGTCGCCAATAGAATTTATACTGAAGGAAATGAAATTCTCCAAACTACCTACTATGGCTATGCCAAAGGAGAGACTGGGGCACTAGATGCCATCCGGGTAGAAGAACCCCTTTTTCTCGAGGAGAAAATTGAACTGACAAAGGTGACTTTGACCAAAATCTCTGACTTGAACATCTCCTTAAATTGATTTCCTCATGAAAAAGTATTCTATATTTTCTTTTTGCTTTGCCTACTTCATTTCAATGGGAGTATTGGCACAAAATAAAAACACTTATTGGGTTCATGGACTCAATGATACCACGACAGCTTGGCAGCATTATGCTACTATATTTGAAGCTGAGCGTAGAATGAACAGCTCTCGACCTTTCTATCCTTCCAGTTCTGGAATAGCTACTTCTACAAGCACTTTGTCTGGTTCCATTCCTGTAAATTCACAAAATATAGGAATTGGCCACAGTATGGGAGGGCTTGTCTTGAGGAATCTAGACCGTATCAGTCCTTCTTCATCCAGAAAAATTAATGCATTGATTACTGTTGGCACTCCGAACTCAGGTGCGGGCATCGCTAATTCCTTTGAGGATAACAGTCTATACTCAGCGAGTCAAAAGGCCTGTAATGATCTGGGAGCAGGTCCACTTACCGAGCTTTTTGGGATTCCTTGGAATGTTGCGACCCTAAGTTTCGCCTCAGCAATTGGAGCTAATTTGACTACCAATAGAATCTGCGAGCTATTTATCACAAATGACTTATTGAGTCAATACGCTGGCTCTGCACAGGCAAGAGCGGATTTGAAAATGGGAAGTCCTCTTCTATCTCAAATTGATAACTACAGTTCCTCCATACCTAGGCTTAGTATGATTGCTCAGGAAAATAGCCCGGTACATTGGAGATTATTAAGTAGTACTATTACTCGGAATAGCACTAATCCAAGCGATCAACTATTACCGGATGCGATTACTGGTGTGGAGGTAATATACAATGGTTTTTTTGTGGCGAGAACGGCAGGCACAATTGTAAATGCCATTTTAGGATTTATCAATCCGGTATTGTTTGTAAAGGCAGCCATCAACGCGAACAAGGCAGTTCAGTGGAAAAAAGGAGTCGACTGGCTCAATGACAGTGAGACTATCTGGAATGGACTTACCAAGTCCAGTAGATTGGAACTTGAAACCTATTGGGTATGGACTTGGATCCCCTGTGAGACTATCCCGGGTAAGCAACTGCTTATCGATGATGTGGGTAGAGACCGGGATGAGTCCTGTGGAGAGTGGGGATTTGTAGAGCGTACGCGGCAGGTGATGGTACACTATCCCTCCGATGGATTTATCCCCAGCTATAGTCAGGATATAGCCTCCCTACCCGCATCCAACCGCTACTTTATCCAGGGAGCCAATCATATCGAAGTGCTGAATATGTCCAGAAGCAGGCAGAATGGGCAACCGAATGATGCAACTAGGGCTCGTCTTAATGAGGTCTTCAGAGATAGGGGAGATATATTTCAAACCCCTCCAAGATAATGAAACAGATTAGCTTAGGAGTTATTTGCTTCGCTTCCATCTTAGTCAACTCCTGTTTCTTATGGGATAATGATGAACCCAAGCTAAAAACCAATGAGGAAGGGGAAGTGATTTCCCTTCCTTATCTATGGAAAAAAAGTCTTCATCTTTTTAAACCAGAATTCAATGGAACCTTAAACTATCCAATTTATTCCGACGGGAATCCAATCATTCCCATGACCAAAGGAACAACAGGTAGAATGCTAACAATGGTCTATCCAAAAGATGGTAATACCCTTTGGGAATGGGATGACCGATTCGTTCAAGCAACAGAGGAAATTCAAATTAGTAGAGCTCATCAATTCGGGAACCTTATAGTTTACACTAACGGAAGTCGAGTGTATGGAATTAATTTAGAAACTGGTCAAACCCATTGGAAAAGTAGGAATAATTTGGACAGGTCGTTCTGGTCACATGTATATGGAAAAGATGAAAACTTCTATATGTTTGGGAGATCGGATTCCTTTCCCGACAGTGTTCACCAAACAGTCATTTTCAAAGGGAATATCCTCAATGGGGAGTATGAAGAGTACCTTATCCCCAACTATACGATGGACTATTTCTTTCCAGGTAATCGGATCGGCGATGTGACCGCAGCACTGCCGGTAGAGTTGGACGGAGAAGAGTATCTGGCGGTGGTCTGGCAGGAGCCCTTCTTTGAGTTCTTCTGGCAGTCCTATCTGGGACTCTACGATCAGAGCACTCGGGAGTGGGTCTATGAAAAGGCGATAATCAATCCGGAGAAAAGCTTCAATGGGGTGTTGCTTAATCCTCCGGTGATTTATAAGGATAGAATATATATGGCCGTGGGATTTGAGCTCGCTTGCCATGATCTCCGCACCGGGCAGCAGTGCTGGCGAAAGAAGTTTAGCGGGGAGACCTTTTTCTCCAATTTCCTGATCGAGGAGGATATGGTCATCGTGAACAATGAGGATCAATACGTCTATGCGCTTGACCCAATGACCGGCAATCAGCTCTGGAAGACCAGAGGCTCAGGCACGAGCAGTAAAATGAGCTACCTAAATGGAGTCGTTTATTTCAACGGAGGAGCAAGCGGCAAGCTCCATGCTATAGATATCCGGGAGGGAAAGACCGTATGGAAGATCGACCCCAAACTGATCGGAGAATTTCCCGATGAGATATTCTGGGGAACGGCCATCTACACCCTACCTGGAGAAAATGGAAAGAAGGGCAAAGTGATCTCTCTGACAGGTAATAATGCCTATTGCTTTGAAGCGTATCGATAGTTTAAAAAGAAAAAATATGAATAATAAGCTCACCTCCGATGGATTTATCCCCAGCTATAGTCAGGATATAGCCTCCCTACCCGCCTCCAACCGCTACTTTATCCAAGGAGCCAATCATATCGAAGTGCTCAATATGTCGAACAGCAAGCTAAATAGGCAGCCAAATGATGGGACAAAAGCCGAATTCAATAATGTTTTTGACTTTCGAAATGACATTTTCAGAACGGCTCGAAAGTGATGAAACATTTTAGCCTAGGAATTATTTGCTTGGCTTCTACTTTAGTCAGCTCCTGTTTCTTATGGGATAATGACGAGCCCAAGCTTAAAACCAATGAGGAAGGGGAAGTAATTTCCCTTCCTTACCTCTGGAAAAGAAGTGTACAGTTGGGTGAACCAATTACAAATGGATTTACTCATTCTCAGATTAAGTTTAACGGGAATATCGTTTTACCAATGACCAAAGGTCCAACGGGTAGGCTTTTAGTCATGATAGACCCAAATGATGGGGAAATTTTATGGGAATGGGATGATCGATTTGTGCAAGCTACTGAAGAGATCCTAATTGGCCAATACCCTCAATTTGATAATCTTATTTTTTTCCCGGCAGGAAGTCGATTGTATTGTGTCAATCTGCAGAATGGGGAAACCCAATGGAAAAAGCAATTAGATCGCTCATTTCTACCAAATGTATATGGCAAAGATGAAAACTTCTATTTCTTCGGGAGATCTGATGCATTTCCTGATTCGGTAGATCAGTCTATCATTTTCAAAGGAAATATAGTCACCGGAGAGCTAGGAGAACACCTAATCCCAGACTTTACCATGGACTATTTCTTTCCTGGCAATCGGATCGGGGATGTGACAGCAGCACTTCCGGCAGTGGTGGATGGAAAAGAGCATCTGGCGGTCGTCTGGCAGGAGCCTTTCTTTGAGTTTTTTTGGCAGTCCTACTTGGGACTCTACGATCAGAGCACTCGGGAGTGGGTCTATGAAAAGGCGATAAT
>JAFMBQ010000239.1 GCA_017858365.1 Algoriphagus sp.
TGGTCAGGGAGAAAAGCGAAATGCAGTCGACTTTGCACTATGGAAAAATGCCTCCTCTGAACATTTGATGAAGTGGGACTCTCCTTGGGGAGTTGGATTTCCCGGATGGCACCTCGAGTGTACTGCGATGAGTTCGAAGTATCTCGGAACTCAATTTGATATTCACGGAGGGGGAATGGACTTAATGTTTCCGCACCATGAATGCGAGATCGCTCAAGGAAATGCCTGCAATCATAAAGATCCAGCCCGCTACTGGATGCATAATAATATGATCACCATCAACGGGCAGAAGATGGGCAAGTCATTGGGGAATTTCATCACACTTCAAGAGCTTTTCACTGGAAGTCACAAACTTCTGGAACAAGCTTATAGTCCGATGACGATTCGGTATTTCATCCTGACTGCCCACTATCGATCCACACTGGATTTCTCCAACGATGCACTTCAGGCTGCGCAAAAAGGCTATAAGAAATTAATCAACGGACTCAGAATTGCTAAAATCCTGGTTTTTGATGAGGCCGATGCAGTTGTAGATGAGGAGCAAGTAAAGCAAATCCAAGTAAGTATAGCCGCAGCTTACCGGGCGATGGAAGATGATTTCAATACCGCCCAAGCCATCGGCCACTTGTTTAATTTGTTGAAAAAAATAAATTCACTTTACACTGGACACTTAAGTGGTGGAGCCTTAGGTCAAGCCATTTTTGATCAATTGATCCAGACCTATATCCTCTTCGTGGAAGATATTTTAGGATTGATCGAAGAAAAGTCGGATTCTCAAGAAGGGATGATTAACCTACTTTTAAAACTTTATACTGAGGCTAAAACAGCACGGAATTACGATAAAGTGGACGAAATCCGTGCGGGTCTAAAAGCATTAGGTTTTGTGGTCAAAGACATGAAAGACAAAATTGACTGGGCATATGAAGAGTAGTATTTGGATTCTTGGCGTTTTGCTTTTCGCGGCAGCTTGTAGCTCCCCAGAGAAAAAAGCAGAGTCGGTCATTGAACCGCTGGTAGCTAAACCTTATCCGGAATTCAATCCAGATTCGGCTTATGCATTTATCCAAAAGCAAGTGGACTTTGGCCCACGTGTACCTGAAACAGCGGGACATGCTGCTACTAAAGCTTGGCTGATCCAAAAATTGGAAAGCTATAATTTTGTGGTGCAATCACAGGATTTTGAAGCCAAAACCTACGATGGATTAAATTGGGATCTCAGCAATATCATTGCTTCCTATAATCCTCAAGCCACCAAGCGAATCCTATTGGCAGCGCATTGGGACAGTCGAAGAATAGCAGATAAGGATACTGAGCGACTGGACGAACCAATTGACGGCGCTAATGATGGCGCCTCAGGCGTTGGAGTCTTACTCGAAATCGCAAGATCAATTGCGTCACAGGAGTTGAAGCCAGACGTTGGCATTGATATCATACTTTTTGATGGTGAGGATGATGGTGAACCTGACTTCGCGGAAAGCCGCGACAATTCCCAAATCTGGTGGTGTTTGGGATCACAGTATTGGTCTAAAAACAAGCATGTACCGAATTATTCGGCTTACTATGGGATTTTGGTAGATCTAGTGGGAGCCAAAGGAGCGCGTTTTTTTCGAGAAGGCTATTCTAGGCAGTATGCTTCAGGAATCTTGAAAAAGGTTTGGGATAACGCCGCTCAAATTGGGCAGGGAGATTTTTTCGTGAATCGAGATTCCCCAGAGATTTTGGATGATCACGTTTTCGTAAATGGCAACGCCAATATCCCGATGATTGACATTATTGAGTTCTCTCCAGATTACGGTTTTGGACACTATCATCATACACATGCAGATGATATGGAAATCATCGATCGGAGGACCTTGCAGGCGGTAGGTGAAACCGTTTTATTTACGATATATCAGGAATAATAGAATTTTCAATGTTTATTGCAATCTAAACAATAGATGACGATTGCAGTTTTTGAATTTTCAATAATCCGTTTGTTTTGTAATTAATTCAATCATGAAAAAAGGGCATCAGGTAACGATGAAGGAAATCGCAAAAAAGTTGGGCGTTTCTGTTTCTACCATCTCCAGAGCATTGAAGGATTCTCCTGAACTCCATGTCGAAACCAAAAGGAAGATAGTGGAGATGGCTAAAGAAATGAATTACCAGCCGAATCTGCTTGCACAAAGTCTTCGTATCAGCCGTACCAATACGCTCGGAGTTATTGTCCCAGAAATCACTTCTCATTTTTTTGCTTCCTGCATCAGTGGTATTCAGGATCATGCCATCAAGCGTGGCTATAATGTGATGATCTGTCAATCCAATGAATCGCTAGAACAGGAAAAAGCCAATATCAAAACGCTTGTATCATCACAGGTGGATGCCTTATTGATTTCCCTAAGTCGCGAAACCAATCATTATGAGCACCTTGATGACTTGTATAGACGAGAGATTCCATTCGTACTTTTCGACAGAGTTCACGAAGGAATTCCAGTTTCGAAAATCACCTTTAATGATGTGGGAGGAGCCTATCAAGTAACTAAGCACCTCATCGAAACTGGCTGTAAAAATGTCATGTACGTCTCTGGACCTGAGGATCTATACATTAGCAAAAAACGAAAAGAAGGCTACCTGAAGGCATTGAAAGAATTTGGCTTAAAGGAAAAGCCAGAACTGATAAAAATCACAGACTTAACTACAGCGGACAATCTAAAAGTGGCCCAAGAAATCGTCGATATGAACCCCCGTCCAGATGGGGTTTTTTGCATGATTGATCCCTTGGCAGTTGATGTACTTACGCACTGGAAAAGCCTTGGAATCCATATCCCTGAGGATATTGCTTTGGCAGGTTTCACAAATAACCCTACTTCTGCGGTGGTCGAACCTCCGCTTACTACGGTTTCTCAACCAGGCTACGAAATGGGAAAATTAGCAGTAAGTCACCTGTTGGATCAGCTGGATGGAGTGGTCTCAGATGACCCCATATCCATCGTTTTAGAAACCACCCTGGTAGCTAGAAAATCTACTAAGTCAATTATTTAATGCAGGACAAGATTAGGAGGACATTTCAAGACTTATTTCAAAGTCAGCCGGTAATTGCATTTGCTCCTGGTCGAATCAATCTCATAGGAGAGCATACCGATTACCAAGAAGGGTTTGTCTTTCCTGCGGCTGTTGGCCAAGGAATCTATGCAGCTATTGGCAAAAACCAAGCAAACTATTGCAGATTATATTCTCTGGATTTTGAGGAAGAATTCACTTTTTCTCCGGACTCTATTTCCCCAAAAAAAGGGCATTGGGCAAACTATGTGATGGGAATGCTCAGCCAATTAAAGCAGGCAGGATTTATTCCTCAACCCTTTGACATGGTCATCGGAGGTACTATCCCGGTGGGCGCTGGACTTTCTTCTTCAGCAGCACTCTCGATTGCAATAGGAACAGCTATTACTTCGATTTTCGACTATCAAGTTTCCAAAAAATCATTGGTTTTATATGCTCAGAAATCAGAGCATCTCTATGCAGGAGTCAATTGTGGAATTATGGATCCTTATGCCTCCACTTTTGGGAAAAAGGCTCATGCTCTCCTGCTCGACTGCAGAAGTAATTCACATCGAGAGATCCCAATCGACTTCGGCGATTTTCAATTGGTTTTGGTCAATAGCAAAGTCAAACACAGTTTGGCGGACTCAGCCTACAACAAGCGTAGAGAAGCTTGTGAGAAAAGTGTTTTACTCCTCAAAAGTGAATTTCCTGATATCAATACGCTTCGGGATATTGCACTTTCTGATTTAGAAAAAGTGGGGAAAATTCTCCCGTCAGTACTTTTTCCCAAGGCAAAACATGTAATCACAGAAAATCATCGGGTCATCGAAGCTTCCGGTTTACTTCACCATGGAGATCTTGTTTCCTTCGGGAAATTAATGAATGCTTCACATGCAAGTCTGAGTGATGATTTTGAGGTAAGTTGTGCCGAATTGGACTTTTTAGCTAACAAAGCTCAAAAGATGGAGTTTGTTCTTGGGGCACGAATGATGGGTGGAGGATTTGGAGGCTGCACCTTGAACTTAGTAAAAAGTGATTTCTTGGAAGAGTTCAAAAAACAAATGAAGTTGAGCTACCAATCCGCATTTGGGCTTGAGCCAGAGTTCATTGAAGTAGCGCTCTCAGATGGGGCCATGATCCTAGCAAACTAAGCAAATTCGCAGGAACAATTTTTTCTAATGTGTCAAAAAGAAATAATTGACCGATCAACCTTAAAATCTACCTGTAATTCAGTTTATTGCTAGATAAAACCTATTTATTTCCTATTTTCCCCGAAATATTAAACCTATGAATTTCCCAAAAAACCTAAGAAGCTTACTCTTGCTTACGTTGATTTCATTGATGGGACTTTGGAGTTGCCAAAACAAACGATCCGGAGACCCAAAAGTGTTGATTTTCAGCAAAACAGCAGGATTTCATCATCAATCAATCCCAGCAGGAATTGCAGCTATCCAGAAACTGGGTGCTGAAAATGGTTTTGCTGTCGATACCACGACTAATGCCGAACTGTTTACCGACGAGAATCTCACCCAATATTCGGCTGTGATTTTCCTAAGCACCACTGCAGATGTACTCAATCACTATCAGGAAGCTGAATTTGAGCGGTACATTCAAGCTGGAGGAGGATTTGTTGGCATACATGCTGCCGCTGATACCGAATACGAGTGGGGATGGTACAATCGCTTAGTTGGTGGCTACTTTTCCGATCATCCAGGAATCAATGATCCGAACCCAAATGTGCAGCCTGGATCAATTACAGTTGTAGATAAATCTAATGCTTCCACTTCTTTCCTTCCTGCCACTTGGGATCGAACAGATGAGTGGTATAGCTATAAGAAAATGAATCCTGATGTTAAGATCTTGTTGACATTGGATGAGAACTCCTACAAAGGCGGTATGGACATGGGCGAGCACCCAATTGCTTGGTACCATGATTTTGATGGCGGTAGAGCATTTTATACTGGCGGTGGTCATACAGAGGAATCATATACTGAAGAACTATTCCTAAAGCACTTGACAGCAGGAATTCAATACGCTATTGGTGACAATCTGGAATTGGATTTCACAAAAGCTAAAACCAAGAACGTTCCTGACGAAAACCGATTTACCAAGACTAGTCTTAGCCTAGGAGAATTCACAGAACCTACAGAGATGACTATTCTTCCAAACTTGGATATTCTAGTCGCTCAGCGTAGAGGTGAAATCTTGCTTTACAGTGGTGCTTCCGAAGAAGTGAAGGAAATAGCCAAACTGGATGTTTATTGGAAAACGGACGTCAAAGGTGTGAATGCAGAAGAAGGACTTATGGGAATCCAGAAAGATCCAAACTTCGCGGAAAATGGTTTTGTATTCGTTTATTATGCTCCTACAGGGGATGAATCAGTGAACAGACTTTCTCGCTTTACTTTCAAGAATGACACTTGGGATATGAATTCTGAGGTAGTCATCTTGGATGTTGCTTCCCAAAGAAATATCTGCTGCCATACTGGTGGATCAATTGCTTTTGATAAGGACGGAAATCTTTTTCTTTCCACGGGTGATAACTCCACTCCTTTCAATCAAAGTGAATCCCAATATATCCTAAACGGCTATGCTCCTCTTGACGGAAGATCAGGTAGAGAACAATGGGATGCAAGAAGGTCTTCCGGTAACTCGAATGACCTAAGAGGAAAAATCCTCAGAATCAAGGTAAACCCTGATGGAAGCTATGATATTCCTGCAGGAAACTTGTATGCACCTGGCACTGAAAGTACCAGACCTGAAATTTTCGTACAAGGAAATAGAAATCCATACAGAATCTCTGTGGATCAGAAAAAGGGTTGGGTTTATTGGGGTGAAGTAGGTCCTGATGCAAGACTTGATAGCTTGGATACTCGTGGTCCAAGAGGCTACGATGAAGTGAATCAGGCGAGACAGGCTGGTAATTTTGGTTGGCCGTATTTTGTCGGAAATAACTATCCGTATCATGAATTTGATTTTGTAAGCGGAACTCCAGGTATTCCTTTTGACCCGGCAAAACCGATAAATAATTCACCAAATAACACCGGAATTAAAGAACTTCCAGCTGCGCAACCTGCCTTCATTTGGTATCCTTATGCAGATTCACCAGACTTTCCTTCCATAGGAACAGGCGGAAGAAATGCCATGGCCGGTCCGGTATATTACCCTGATCTGTATACAGGAGACACGAAATTCCCTGATTATTACGAAGGAAAGCTATTCATTTATGATTGGATCAGAGGATGGATCAAAGCAGTGACGATGAAAGAAAATGGTGATTTTGATAAGATGGAGCCATTTATGCAAGGCACAAAGTTTAATGCTTTGATTGATATGGAAATGGGTCCTGACGGCCGAATGTACATTTTGGAATACGGAAATGGTTGGTTTGCCAAAAATCCTGATGCAGGCCTTTCTCGAATTGATTTTAACGGAGGAAATAGAGCCCCAACAGTAGCTGAAATTACCGCTGATAAAACCTCCGGAAAAACTCCACTGACAGTTACTTTCAAAGCAACTGCATCCGATCCGGAAAAAGATGCCTTATCATACACTTG
>JAFMBQ010000240.1 GCA_017858365.1 Algoriphagus sp.
TTTAAAAAGAAACTTTTCTTCGAGGATTATATTGCCCAAAAAGACGTAAAGCGATTAGTATTTGCGGCTAGTCCTTTAGCAACGCCAACACCTCGGCATCCCGCTCATAAATATCCGGTCGGAAATGACCGTTCCCTTTTGAGTCTGACCAGAAAGTCAGATAAAGAATTACAACTGGAATCTTTCGATCCAGTTTTACAATTTGCTCTTTGCTCTGATGCATAGCCGCATCGATTGTTACAGAATTCCAGTTGGGGTCATTTTTTAGCAATAACGAAGCAAATTCGGCTGGGTTTTCGATACGAATACAGCCATGACTGAGGGCTCGATCCCCTTTATCAAATAAAGTACGAACTGGTGTATCATGAATATAGACCGAATGCTTATTGGGAAACATAAATTTCACTAACCCTAAAGAATTACTTCCTCCTGGCTTTTGTCGAACCAAATATGGGAATGATTTAGCTGACCAATTAATCGTTTTGGGATCCACTAGCTTTCCTGAACTAGTGACCACCTCCATATTTTTTTGGCTGAGGTAGTTTGAGTTTCTCCTCACCGCTGGCATAATCTCATTCTTAGTTATCGAATAGGGAATATTCCAATAGGGACTAAAAACGATATAGCTCATCTCTGCTGTGAAGATGGGAGATTCGTGGTATTGCTTTCCTACAATTACTCTTGCTGAGAATAATGTATCGGTATTACTCAAAAAATCCAATTGATAATTTGCAATATTGACCAAGATAAGCTCACCAGTTTTCAGCGTATCTGGAAGCCATCTTAGCCGCTCTAGATTCACCGAAGCCTTATCAATCAA
Source organism: Algoriphagus sp. (assembly GCA_017858365.1). Lineage (GTDB taxonomy): Bacteria > Bacteroidota > Bacteroidia > Cytophagales > Cyclobacteriaceae > Algoriphagus. Next base: position 821 of record JAFMBQ010000240.1, read on the forward strand.
GTCCGAGGGTGACGCATTTAGTGCTTGGCCAGTCATTTTTCCAATCGCACCATCGGCCTCCATTCCATTATTTTTTTGAAAGGATTTTACCCCAAGCCACATAGTAGAATCATAATGCTTTTCATTTATTAATGGATAATCATTCAGATATCCCCAAAATTTTAGCCGTTGTCTGAGTACTGGGATTGAATTATTCTCCTCCCCTAGTTTGATGGACTTATCAATTTTGATACGTTTCCAACTTAGCGTATCTACTTTTCTTTGCTCATTCAGAGCTCTTAAAACTTCCCGTCCTTTTCGGTACATAGTGAAGTCAGGATAAAGCTTTTCGAGTTGTCTTCGAATGTCACTTGCCTTATAGCCTTCATTAAGGAGCGCACTATAATCCGCTTTCTTGGTTTTAGAAGTGATTTCCCAATGAGATTTTAATGAGGCTGGATCAATTTTTCCTAATTCTAAATGACGAGATAAATAAAAAAAAGCGTCACTCAACAACAAGTCTAAATCGGCTACATCTCCCGGATTATTTACAATTCTACTTTTTTTATTGGATTCAAAAGTCAAAAAAAACAACTCTATAATCTCAATATTGTAGCTTTTAGGATTTAGACCATCGAATTGGGATTGATAAATCTCAAACCGCATTTCATAGGCTAATTCAGTAAGTATCCCATTCTTTGACCAAATTTCCTCAAAATTTCGATTGACATAAAAGCGTTGAATTTCATCGATACTTTTCAATGAAGTCCCTCTGATTTCAATTTTTTCACCTGGCTGATCTGATTCTAGGCGAATCCTGATTTGGTCAGTTATTTGAGAAGAATACCCATTTTGAATAAGCAATCCTCCCAGAATTAAAAGCGAAATAAACCGAGTAAACATTATTATTGGATCTGAAAGTCCTGATACTTCCTACCTAAAGTCCAAGCGGCTTTCAACATTTCTAAAAAGTCACCCATCCGATGGAGTGGTATCAAATTTGGACCATCACTCAGTGCTTTAGCTGGTTCAGGATGGGTTTCGATGAAAAATCCGTCAACCCCTGTAGCAGCCGCCGCTCGAGCCAAGAAAGGAGCAAACTCCCGCTGACCTCCACTCGAACCTCCCTGTCCTCCTGGTTGCTGTACAGAATGGGTAATGTCAAAAACAACCGGGGCGAATTGTCGCATAATCGGTAAGCCACGCATATCGACCACCAGATTGTGATAGCCCAATGAGAACCCACGCTCCGTCAAGCAGACATTTTCATTCCCAGTCGACCTTACCTTTGAAACGGCATATTGCATGTCTTCAGGCGCCATGAATTGGCCGCGCTTGATTTTGACTGCCTTACCCGTATTCCCCGCTGCTAAAAGCAAATCGGTTTGTCTACAAAGGAATGCTGGAATCTGAAGCACATCTACCACCTCTGCAACTTCTGCAGCTTGATAGCTTTCATGAATATCAGTAACCAATGGAACCTGAAGTTCCTTACCAACGCGTTGAAGAACCTCAAGCGACTTATCCATTCCTATACTTCGGAAAGTTCCCGAGGAAGTTCGGTTAGCCTTATCAAAAGAAGCTTTGAACACATAAGAAAAACCATGTTGATCTGCCCAAGCTTTCACTTTAGTTCCAATTTCAATACAGATATCAAAACTCTCTACAGCACAAGGTCCTGAGAATAACACCGGCTTATCTTGACCCAAAATCACCGAATCAGTGATTTTCATGATTTGATCAGTTCTGTTCATCTTCTTTTTGAGTTAATTTTTCTATGATAGGGACTAGAAATCCTTGGGCATGCAAGATCAAATCTCCGACTTCTCTGAACACACCATTTCCGCCAGCAAATCTGGAAACATAGTGGCAATAGGGTTTGATATATTCTAATGCATCCGAAGGACAAAGTGCTAGACCAACTCTGGCTAAGATCGGCAAATCAATCAGATCATCACCGATGTAAGCCACTTCTCCTACCTCAAGCTCTAAAGTTTCGAGTACTTCTTGAAATTTCTTGCCCTTATTTTTGACGCCATGGTAATGAAAATCAAACTTCAACTCCTCGCATCTATTCACTACTACGGGAGATTCTCGACCAGTTATCGCTCCCACCATAAGCTTATTTCGACGCAAGTGATGCACAATCAACCCGTCTTTGACTTGGTATTTCTTATACTCTTGTTCATCATTATCATAAATGATTCCCCCGTCAGTCATTACTCCATCGATGTCCGTGATTAGAAGCCGAATCTTTGCAGCCCGTTCAAAAATTTCAGCCGGAACATTAGCGAAATAGGTGGATATTATTTTTTCTGCTTCCATTGGATCGAATATAAGTCCAGTCTTCGTTGTTCGAGATTTCGTACACTTCCTGTTTTCCGCTGTTTCGTCAGTAGATCCAAGTCCACATCTGCCACTATTATAGTCTCTTCATTTTCTGAAGCCTGAGCCACCATGGCGTCATGAGGAAAAGAGAAATCAGAAGGCGAGAAAATTGCAGCCTGAGAATACTGGATATCCATATTCTCCACTTTGGGAAGATTACCTACAGAGCCTGTGATTGCAACATAGCATTCGTTTTCGATAGCCCGAGATCTAGCACAAGTATTTACCCGTAAGAATGCATTTTTAGTATCCGTCCAAAATGGGACAAATAAGATATCCATTTCTTGCTCAGCTAGGATTCTTCCTAGCTCAGGGAATTCCACGTCATAACAGATCAAAATACCGATTCTACCAGCATCTGTTTCAAAGACATTTATGCCATTACCTCCCTGCATACCCCAGTAGGATGCTTCGTCAGGAGTGATATGCAATTTGTATTGTTTGTCCTGAGTACCATCTCTTCGGCAGAGGTAGCTTACATTCCGGAGTTTTTTACCATCATATTCCGGCATGGAACCTGCAATAATGTTTACGTTGTAGGATACTGCCAAATCGCACATTCGACTGACAATCTCATCCGTGTAATCAGCCAAATTCCGAATGGCTTCTGAAGCGTCCATATCATTGAACTCGGCCAAAAGCGGGGCATTAAAAAACTCAGGAAGCAGACAAAAGTCTGATTTGTATCCCGATACCGTATCTACGAAAAACTCAACTTGCTGCATCAAATCATCAACATTGGAAAAGCGACGCATTTTCCATTGTACTAAGCCCAATCTCACGATTGACTTTTTATTTCCGATTAGCTTTTCGTCCTTTTCATAATAGATATTAATCCACTCTAAAAGTGTGGCATAAGCGCGTGAATCAAGATCAGAAGGCAAGTATTTAGTGATCACCTTTCGGACGTGAAATTCATTGGCAAGCTGAAAAGAAAGCACTGGATCGAAAACTTCTTTATTTTTGACCAGGTCGATGTATTTACGAGGGGTCATCTCGTCTGCATATTTGGAATAGCCTGGGATTCGACCACCGGCAATGATAGACCGCAGGTTTAGATTTTCGCAAAGTTCTTTGCGCGCATCATATAATCTTCTGCCGATTCGCATTCCTCGGTAATCTGCATGCACAAAAACATCAGTCCCGTAAAGCGTATCTCCATCCTCATCATGAGTATCAAATTTACCAAAGCCAGTTATTTGATCGTAAGTATGATTATCCCCAAATCGCGCATAATCCACAATAAGGCTAAGGGCAGCAGCAACTACGATACCATTATCCTCAATACAAATCTGGCCTTCGGGAAAGGCTTTCAATTGGTTTTTCAACTCTGCTTTGGTCCAAGCTCCACCTTGATTTCGATAGATTGAAATCATTATTTCACGAATATTATCGTAATCAGAAAGCTTGATATTTCGAAGTTTGAGTCTATGCTCTAGTTCTTCTCTGTGTTTACTCATGAGACAAAATTAGCCAAAACTATCTAATAATATGGCATAGGAATTTCTTATAAAAAGGTAAAAAAAAACCATCTGGCTTATTTTTTGGTTATTTTCATGTCCCATAATTAATAAATATTTCAAAAATAAACCGCTAGTTTTGAAGGAATTGTAAATTAAATAGATGGAACAAAATATTAACGAAGTAGCAAAAGAAAAAGCCCAAGGTATCCTCGACTGGCTTCAGGAAATCATGAACATGAGCCTATTCAATCTAGGTGAATCAAAATTGACCATTGGGTTGGTACTTACGTTGATTCTTTCCTTCATAATACTTTTTGTCGGAGCTGAGTGGATTCGAAAACTCATCGTCAACAAGATTCTCAGTAGGTATCGATTGGATGGAGGTACCCGCAAATCCATTGGAACAATGGTGAAATACTTCTTAATCTTAGCAGGTGTTTTTTCTATTCTTCAAACCAATGGCCTTGATTTGAGTGCCTTTGGTATTTTGGCTGGTGCTGTCGGTGTGGGTATTGGTTTTGGTTTACAAAACATCACCAACAACTTTATCAGTGGTTTAATTATACTTTTTGAGCAACCAATCAAGGAAGGTGACCGAATAGAAGTCGGGGATGTTTCCGGAGATGTTGTCAAAATCTCAGCGCGTTCTACCATGATCGTGACTAATGACAACATCAGTATAATTGTCCCAAATAGTCAATTTATTGACAGCCAAGTCATCAATTGGTCTCATAACGATCGAAACATCAGATTTAACTTCCCTGTTGGAGTTTCCTACAAAGAAGATCCTCAGAAAATAAAAAAGATCTTATTAGAGGTTGCCAAGAACAACAGCGGAGTTTTAAATTTACCTGAGCCTGATGTATTATTCGATGAATTCGGAGATAGCAGTCTTAATTTCAGTCTTCGGGTTTGGACTTCCGAATATATCAATCGCCCAAAAGTTCTAAAAAGTCAATTGTATTATGAAATCTTTCGAATATTTAAAGAGGAAGGTGTGGAGATTCCTTTCCCGCAACGAGATCTTCACCTGAGTTCTGGATTTGAAAAATTAATAAATAAGGGCTAATTTTCGAATTAATTGCGGATTGTGTTCGGAGATTAAATTTTTATGAAAAAAGCACTACTCATTTTACTCTTTCTAGGTTCGTTCTCCGCGTACTCCCAAAGCTTTTATCGGTATCGTTTCGAAGAACCATGGTCCGTATCAGCAAGCATTGGACCGACTCAGTATTTTGGAGAGCTCTATTCCTTTTGGAAGTATAATGAGGGAGTTCAGCCTGACTGGAATGCTAGCTTTGCCTTCCATTACACTTTCGGGACTCACCTAAGAGCTAGAGGAGAAGGCTCTTACGTCAAAATGTCTGGTACAGATGTGCCCTCTGATCCTAGGGCTTATCGAACACCCAGAAACCTAACATTTAGAGCTCAAAACTGGGAGCTAACAGGAATAGTAGAGTATTACTTATTCCCAGTAAAAACACAAAACATCAATCGTCCGCTTTGGAATGCCTATGTTTTTGCAGGACTGGGAATGTCTACCAATAACCCCGAAACCCAATTAGATGGCAATTGGGTTGATCTTCGACCACTTCAACTCGAAAACAATCCTTACGAGCGGTACATTGTGGTCATCCCTTCAGGCATTGGGTTAAAATATAAAGTGAATGTGTACATGGATCTGACTCTAGAAGGTAATTACCGATGGACTTTTACCGACTACATGGATGACATCTCAGCCTATAATGTTAGCGAGTTTTATCTAGATCTAGTGGACGACTATGTCACTGGAAACAATCCTGACCGCCTACGTCTAGCCATTAGAAATCCTAGCTTTATCGATGAAAATGGACTCCCTGATGTAGATAAAATCCTAAGAAATGGAGGTAGAATCCGA
>JAFMBQ010000241.1 GCA_017858365.1 Algoriphagus sp.
TTCATGAAATTCCCCTCCAAGTCAGGAATTTGTCTGATTTTCAATTTGTACTCTTGCCCTTTATTCAGGGATTCATTTGAAAAAAGGTATACCAGCGAATCATTCTTCAATTCTGCCTTTTGAAGTACGAGCCCTTCAAGCTCATAATTCAAAATAAATGTTGAAAAGATGGGATCAAGTGCCTCATTAAAGATGAGCTCCACAATTTTCTCATCGTAGCCTCGCACTAGATTTACTAAAGGAGGTGAAAGATCTTCCTCGAAGTCACCAAACTCGAAGTCATCCATAACCCAACGAGCCCCATTACCTGTTCCAGCGCCATAGCGAACCTCAATTTTTAAAATAAGTTCCACCTCTCCCTTTATGGCCTCAGGCACATCAACGCTATACTTTTTGAATCCTTGAGTTTGATTTGGGAATTCTTGACTCCCTCCCAAAATTTTTGGGCCGCTAAAGTTGCTCTGACTTATCCCCTTCCAAGAGTAAAAGACTTCCGCCGCTCGGGTACCCGTTCCATTTTGGATAGACTTAGCCCAGAACTGTACTTTCGGATCGCTAAAATCAGTATTCAAAAGTCGAACGGTAATTATAGCATTGAAAGAAGAAATGGGCTGTGCTGCCAATGCTATTGAACCATTCCTTCCCTGTGTACTTTGAAAAATTCGAGTAGCAGTACTTCTGATTTCATTACCAGTCCACCCCGGTAGAAATTCTTGGGGATCATTTACTAAAATGAAACTCTCCTCAAATCGCTGAATTTGATTTGTTTTTACTTTTAAAACCGCACCAACAGGATGAATGCCAGTTATACTCAGAAAAAGGAGTGCTAAAAAAATGTGCATAATTTCAATCAGTCTAAAAACTATTAACAATTTAAGCAAAAATTACCTGATCTTTTAGGCAAGCTGAATTAAAAAAATTAGCTTTTGATTCGAAACTTTTCAATCATTGACCTGAAAATGAACCCATAGTCCTTACTTTTACAGCTTTAATTTTACAACCTATTAGAACTATTTCAATGAAATTAGCAGTGGTAGGAGCTACCGGCTTGGTAGGATCCGAAATCCTTGAGGTGCTCGATGAGCACAATTTCCCTTTTGACGAACTTCTACTTGTCGCCAGTGAGCGATCGGTTGGAAAAAAAATTGCTTATAAAGGAAAAGATTATTCGGTGATCGGCTTGGCCGAGGCAGTTTCGATGAAACCGGAAATTGCAATTTTCTCAGCAGGAGGAACAACTTCGTTAGAGTGGGCACCAAAATTTGCTGAGGTGGGAACCTTGGTGATCGATAACTCTTCTGCATGGAGAATGGATCCGAGCAAAAAATTGATCGTCCCAGAAATCAACGCCAAGGAGATTACTAAAGAAGATAAAATTATTGCCAATCCAAACTGCTCTACGATCCAGATGGTTTTAGCGTTAGAACCTTTGCGGCGGCGCTATGGAATCAAGCGAATTGTCGTGTCAACCTATCAGTCTGTTACTGGGACTGGGAAGGCCGCTGTGGACCAAATGATGGCTGAGCGAGCAGGAACTACTCCAGAGATGGTTTATCCTCACAAGATCGACATGAATGTTCTTCCTCACATTGATGTATTCCAACCAAACGGATATACAAAAGAGGAAATGAAGATGATCAATGAGACCAAGAAGATTTTCTCGGATGAGACAATCAAAATAACTGCAACTACGGTTCGAGTCCCAACTATGGGAGGACACTCTGAAGCAGTAAATGTGGAATTCAACCAGGATTTTGACTTAGCAGAAGTTCGTGAACTGCTCTCAAATTCCCCTGGAATCATTGTTCAAGATGATCCTGCCAACTTTATCTACCCAATGCCAATCACAGCACATAAGAAAGATGAGGTATTTGTGGGAAGACTTCGCAGAGATGAGTCGCAGGCCAATACGCTAAATATGTGGATTGTCGCAGATAATCTTCGAAAAGGAGCAGCTACAAATGCCGTACAGATTGCGGAATTTGCTTTAGAAAATAAACTCGTTTAAATGGAGTTGAGCCAATTTCATCGGGCTGACTTTAGACAATTTGTGCAGGATCATCTGAATGAAGATCCTGCACTTTTACTTTTTAAATTTCAGGGGAAAACAGACTTTGACCTCAAGGCTGCGGTGCAGCAGATTTCCGCCCGGCAAAAAGCGAAGAAAAAACTCTCTTCCTGGGCTTCAAATTCAGAGCTGATCTTTCCTGCCAGTATTTCTTTAGAGCAAAGTAGTTCGGAAGACACGGCCGCCTTCAAGTCAAAAAATCAATCAGGTCAACTGATGCTCGATCTTACCGGCGGGTTTGGTGTGGATAGTTTTCATTTAAGTAAAGGCTTTGAGCAGGCTATTTATTGTGAGCAGCAACCTGATCTTGCGCAGATCGCTACTCACAATTTAGAAATATTAGCTCCTGGAAAGTTTCAGATCGAAATTGGAGATGGGGTAGAATTCTTATCAAAATCCGAAGATCATTTTGAACTGATCTATGCCGACCCGGCTAGAAGAGGAGATTCAAATCAGAAATTATACAGGCTCGAAGATTGTCAACCCAACGTAGTGGAAGCATGGGAACTGATGAAAAGCAAGAGTGATTCTATCCTTCTCAAACTCTCTCCGATGCTGGATATTTCTCAGGCTTTGGAAGAGCTTCCAGAAATCCAGAAAGTCCAAATCATTTCGGTGAAAAACGAAGTGAAAGAATTGCTTCTTTCTTGGGAAAAGAAGAATACTTTCGATTCAATGGTGATTGAAGCGGTGGAACTTGGGAAGGAAATCCATCGATTTTCTTACACTCCTCAGGAGGAAATCGATACGGTAGCCACTTTTGGAGAAGCTGAAAAATACCTGATCGAGCCTTATTCTGGGATTTTAAAAGCTGGGGCTTTCAAGACATTTGGGAATCGATTTGAGCTAAAGAAGCTGCACGTAAATAGTCATTTGTACACGACATCTCAATTGGAAGCGCATATTCCAGGTCGGGTTTTTGAAATTTTGGAAGAAATCAATCCAAAGAAAAATGAGTTGAAAAAGCGATTTCCTACTGGAAAAGTCAATGTGATTACTCGAAATTATGCTTCAGGTTCCGATGCTTTCAAAAAGAAATTTGGGCTAAAAGATGGAGGCGAAGATTTTTTGATTGGAACCAAAACCGAAAGTGGTTTTACCATTTTTTGGTGCAAAATGGTTTGAGTATCATCCCAATGGAACTTATATTAATCATAGACTTTCCTAATACCGACTTTAAGTTCCTGCTGAATTTGGGAAGAGCTTTTTTTAAACCGGATTTATGGAGAAATTTTATCACATTTTGAAAATTGATTCTGCTCTCTAAAAGAAAAAGGTCCAAGTCAGCAGACTTGAACCAGATTGCATTTAAGTAATCACTTTGTGTTCCTTTTCGAAACCTTTGTGACCATAGTAGTTTTAAAGCGGTTGAAAAAAGTTAAGGATTACTCCTTCACTTCTTCATAATCTACATACTCGCCACCTTCAATATCTTTGGAGCGCTTTTGCTGATGTTCTTTTGGAATAAAATCCACATTAACACCCTCCTTATTTCTTGCATTTTGCTGATTAGCACGCATTTGCTCTTTTTGAGTCTCACTTACATGCTTTGCAAATTTCGCCAGTTTGGACCGTAAGAAATAGCGAATGAGTTGGCCCAAAAGCCAACCCACTCCTAGAAATATTATTAAAAACTTTAACAAGGTTATTTAAATTTTAGCTTTTCAGATTATCTACTCAAATAGAGATTTCGCTCTGCGTAAATTTTCAAGAAGTAATCATCCATCAGATCATCGATGAAGTAGATTGCCTCTCCTGTTGATTTCATTTCTGGTCCCAACTCCTTATTGACATTTGGGAATTTGTGGAAGGAGAAAATAGGTTCTTTGATAGCATAACCCTTCTTATAAGGTTTGAATTCAAAGTCAGTCACTTTTTTCTCACCCAACATCACCTTTACGGCGTAATTGACATAAGGTTCCCTGTAAGCCTTGCAAATAAATGGTACCGTTCTAGAAGCTCTAGGATTCGCCTCGATAATATAGACCTTATCATTTTTAATGGCAAACTGGATATTGATCAATCCAACTGTTCGTAATGCTAAGGCGATTTTGTGTGTGTAAGTTTCGATCTGACGAATCACCAAGTCCCCCAAATTATAAGGAGGTAGTACCGCATACGAATCTCCGGAGTGAATTCCCGCCGGTTCGATGTGTTGCATGATTCCAATGATATAGACATTTTCCCCATCGCAAATCGCATCTGCTTCCGCCTCAATCGCTCCTTCGAGGAAATGATCCAATAGTATCTCATTATTTGGAATATCACGCAGCACGTTCACTACGTGTTGTTCCAATTCTTTTTCATTGATCACAATCTTCATCCCCTGACCACCCAAGACATAGGAAGGTCTAACCAAAAGTGGGAAGCCAATGGTCTTGCAAAGCTCCAATGCTTCATCTGTATTATGAATCGTACCAAATTCAGGATATGGCACTTCCAACTCTTTCAATAAGGTAGAGAATCTACCGCGATCCTCTGCCAAGTCCAAGGCCTCGAAACTAGTTCCGATAATCTTGATTCCGTACTTCTCCAGCTTTTCAGCCAATTTCAACGCAGTCTGCCCACCTAACTGTACTATCACACCAAGTGGATTCTCATGCAAAATGATCTCGTAAATATGTTCCCAGAATACGGGTTCGAAATAAAGCTTATCTGCAATATCAAAGTCAGTAGAAACCGTCTCTGGGTTACAGTTGATCATGATAGTTTCATAGCCGCATTCTTTCGCAGCCAAAACCCCATGAACGCAAGAGTAATCAAATTCGATTCCTTGACCCACTCGGTTTGGTCCTGAACCCAAGACGACTACTTTTTTACGGTCTGATCGGATTGATTCATTTTCTTCTCCAAAAGTGGAATAGTAGTAAGGAGTCTGTGCTTCAAATTCTGCGGCACAGGTATCTACCAATTTGTAAACTCGCTTGATTCCCATTTCTTGGTAGCGCTTGTCGAAGACTTCGCTTTCCAAGCAGTCTAATAAATGAGCAATCTGCCGATCTGCGTAACCTTTTTTCTTGGCAAGCTCCATAAGCTCGGCTGGAATTGAATCAATATTGTATTTTTCTATCTCCCTTTCCAAACGAATCAATTCTTCAATTTGCTTTAAGAACCATTTATCGATTTGAGTGAGGTCATGAATCGTTCGGAATGAAATCCCAAGTTTGAATGCATCATAAACATGAAAGAGTCTATTCCAACTTGGATTAGCCAAAGAATAAAGAATTTTATCTTGATCCTTCAATTCTTTGCCATCTGCACCTAAACCATTTCGTTTGATTTCAAGGGATTGACAAGCTTTTTGAAGGGCTTCTTGGAAATTTCGACCAATTCCCATCACCTCACCTACCGATTTCATTGATAGTCCAAGTCTTCTGTCAGAGCCTTTAAATTTATCAAAATTCCAACGTGGGATCTTTACGATCACATAGTCAATCGAAGGTTCGAAAAAAGCAGAAGTAGTACCTGTAATTGAGTTTTTCAACTCATCCAAATTATAGCCTAATGCGAGCTTAGCTGCTACTTTTGCAATTGGATACCCTGTTGCTTTTGATGCCAAAGCAGAAGATCTAGAAACCCGTGGGTTAATCTCGATTCCAATAATTTCAGAGTTATCATGGCTTACGGCAAATTGCACGTTACATCCACCTGCGAAAGTTCCAATGCTATTCATCATCGTAATGGCATAATTTCGCATTCGCTGATAAGTAGTATCCGGCAAAGTCATCGCTGGAGCAACTGTAATCGAGTCGCCGGTATGCACACCCATCGGATCAAAGTTCTCAATGGAACAGATCACGATCATGTTACCAATGTTATCACGCATCACTTCAAGCTCATACTCTTTCCAACCCATGATACTTTGCTCGATGAGCACTTCATGCACTGGAGAAGCTTGTAATCCTGCTACCAAATAATGTTCAAAATCCTCTTCTTTTTCTACGAAGGCTCCACCTGCACCACCAAGGGTATAAGAGGCTCTGATGATTAAAGGGAACCCTATTTCTTGCGCTATTTCTTTACCCTGAAGGAATGATGTAGCTGTAGCTCCTTTACAAACTCCAACACCGATTTTTTCCATCAGCGCTTTGAATTTCTCACGATTCTCAGCGGTATCAATAGCCTCGATATCCACTCCAATCATGTGGACATTGAATTTTTTCCAAATTCCAGCTTTATCACAATCGATCGCAAGATTCAAAGCAGTCTGACCTCCCATGGTAGGAAGTACTGCATCGATATCTGGATGATCGGTCAAGATTTTAATAATTGATTTCTTTTCCAGCGGAAGTAAATACACATTATCCGCTGTCACTGGGTCAGTCATGATCGTCGCCGGATTGGAGTTAATCAGGGTGACTTTTACTCCTTCTTCACGAAGAGAACGAGCCGCTTGCGAACCTGCGTAATCAAATTCGCAAGCTTGACCGATGACGATGGGACCAGAACCAATTAGGAGAA
>JAFMBQ010000242.1 GCA_017858365.1 Algoriphagus sp.
GACAAAGAACTAGGATTGAAATCGCCAGAACCCAAGTTGCTTTTTCCAATACATTTCCAGTACGAGTAACGCCCATGATTTGCGAAGCACTACCTCCGAAAGCGGCTCCTGCTCCTCCTTTAGAATTTTGACCGAGGATCACAAGGATCAACAATACGGCTAGAATTAGAGTGATTGTGATTAATAGGGTAAACATATAATTAGTTGTTAATCTTTCAGTCTTTCAATTAAGTCCGCAAAGTAAGCCCTTTTATCCGGAAACTTCAATATCAATTTCTGATAAATTTCTTTCGCCATTTTCGATTTGCCCTGATTGGCCAAAATTTTGGCAAAAGATTCAGAAATCAGCTTATCGGAGATTTTTGTACTTTCTGCCGCCAAATTCTCAGTATTTTTATTTGCTTCTATTTCTTTAATAGTGGCTAGTTTAATCGATTTTTTGCTGAAAGCCTTGATTAAATCGATCTGTTCTTTCTTCTTTTCGTCTAAAATCTCCTTTTTCTCTTTCCGCTTGATTGTTTCAATTAAATCATCTGGAGGGCTTTTACGTCTTACCCTAGGTTTTGCCTCAGGTATAGAAATCTTTTCATCTGTTTCTTGAAAAATCCCCTTTAAACCATCATCAAGCTTTTTGAGCTTTGGTGTTTGTTCAGCCATACTCGGCTCCTTCGCTTTAGATTCTGGCAGTAAATCTTCTCCCAAAGGTTTTTTTGAATTACTAGCTTGATCGGAAACCGATTTTTCAATAAAACTCTTGAGCCAGATTCGATCCGGGCTAGTTACTGCGGCTTGAACCAAAGAGGGGGTATTTGAATTGCTGTTTTTCAGATATTCATAGCGAGCGGCCAATACATGAGAAAGCTGGAAATAAGGAAAATTGGCTTGAATTTTCTTTAACTGTAGGACTTCGTTTTTCTCTAAAAAGTCTACGTGTTGAATGAGTTCAAGAAATTGGGATGCGTTCACTTTGTCTTGTTTTAGTAAGGAAGATAACAATTTACCAATTAGCCACGGTAGCTGTAAAGATATCCTGGATGATATTTTCAAAAATCTCTTCCACCAATTGGTTCTCTACATCTAGTAAAGTGGTGGTTCTTGGATCATAATCTTGAAAGAAGGAGAACGTTTGTTTCAGATTCTCCTCTTCATTAGTCAAGTTGATGTACTCGACTTCCACAGCTATAGTAAGACGCATCTGACCGGCTCGATCGGGGAGATTTGGGTCATTGCTTGAAACAACCGCCTGAGGTGTTAACGTGTAGCGATTTATTGCTCCCATAAATTGCAGATCTCCGTTTGATCGAACTAGCTCAAGCGAGGTGTTTCGCTGATAATATTCTTTTATCGTTTCGGTAAATCGTTGCTCCATATTGGCAGGGCCTCCACCAGAATCATTAAAGAAATTGTCTACCGAAAAGGTCTTGACCAAGTCGTAATTGATATTAGTTCCGGTGAAGCTATACTTGATAGAACAGCTTTGAAATATCAAAAAGACCAATCCAAGAATGGGAATCAGAAGTTTATTGGTCAATTTCATATTGCTTGATTTTTCGATAAAGTGTACGTTCACTGATTCCTAGATCACTGGCTGCATATTTTCGCTTATTATTATGCTTTCGAAGTGCTCTTAAGATCATTTCCTTTTCCTTTTTCTCAAGAGAAAGTGAATTATCATCCTCCTCATGGAGGATATCCTCGATGACATCTTCCTGATAATCTTCGGAGTTTCCGGAGTTATTTTTCTGAGGGTCCAAAACGAGAGGAACGGCGTAATTACTCGATGGCTCTGGGGTTTCTTTAGTCGCAAATGAAGTCTCCATATCCTCAAATAAGCTTTGATGCTTCTGCATAATTGAGGTATTAAGCCCATTTGCTTTATAGCTATCTAGGACCAGTTTTTTGAGCTCATTCATATCTCGCTTCATGTCAAAAAGGACTTTATAAAGAAGATCCCGCTCCGAATAGTCTGAGCTTTCTTTTCCACCCGCCATAGTTTGAAGCGTCATAGGAAGTTGGCTTTGCTCTCGGGGTAAATATTTGGATAAGGTCTGAGAGTCCACTTCTCGATTCTCTTCCAAAAGAGAGATTTGTTCGGCAAGATTTTTAAGCTGTCTAATATTTCCTGGAAAAGAATAGCGCATCAAAAGCATTTGGGCTTCTCTATCCAACATAATCGGCTTAACATGGTATTTTTCTGAAAAATCAGAAGTGAATTTCCTAAATAAAAGCACTACATCTTCTCCGCGGTCGCGAAGGGGAGGGACGAAAATGGGAACGGTATTCAAGCGATAATAAAGGTCCTCTCGGAATCTCCCCTTTTCTACTGCTTTGAGTAAATTGACATTCGTCGCAGTAATTACACGTACGTTTGTTTTAAGGACTTTTGAAGATCCTACTTTAATAAATTCGCCATTCTCCAACACTCTTAGTAGACGAGCTTGTGTGCCAAGCGGCAGTTCGCCGATTTCATCTAAAAAGATGGAACCACCATCCGTGACTTCAAAATATCCTTTTCTGGCCTCATGTGCTCCTGTAAACGAACCTTTTTCATGACCGAAAAGCTCTGAATCTATGGTTCCTTCGGGAATTGCTCCGCAGTTGATTGCGATAAATTTTCCATGTTTTCTCAGGCTCAAAGAATGTATAATCTTTGAAAAACTTTCTTTTCCAGATCCACTTTCTCCGGTGATCAGCACGGTCATGTCGGTAGGAGATGCCTGCATTGCGACTTGAATCGCATGATTCAATAGCGGGCTATTTCCTATGATGCCAAACCGCTGTTTGACACTTTGGATTTCTGAAGCAGAATTCATATATGAGCTGGATTTACTTCTAAGACCTCTCCGAATAGTGTGGCAGGAGTGCAGTTGGTGATCCTTACTTTTAGGTAATCTCCTTTGCTGTAATTCCCACTTGGCACTATGACGACTTTATTGGCGGAGTTTCTTCCTTTCAATTCCTCTTGAGATTTTTTTGAAGTACCTTCTAAAAGAATCACTTGCTCTTTTCCTAAGTCCAGTTTATTTCTTTCAAAAGCAATTTCGCTTTGTTTAGAGATTACTTCGGCAAGTCTTCTTTTTTTCACTTCCAAAGGAATATCATCCGTATATTTTTTCGCTGCCAAGGTTCCTGGTCGCTCTGAATAATAGAACATATAGGAGAAATCGTACTTAACCAGATCCATCAAGGTTAAGGTGTCTTGGTGCTCTGGCTCTGTTTCTGAGCAGAATCCAGTAATCATATCTGAGGAGATTCCACATTCCTCCCCTAGAATTTCTCTGATTTTAGCTACTCGCTCGAGGTACCAGTCTCGGTCATAGGTTCTGTTCATCAGCTCGAGAACTCTCGAATTCCCACTTTGAACGGGTAAGTGGATGTATTTGCATATGTTCTCATACTTCTTGATCGTATGGAGTACATCATCGGTAATGTCTTTGGGATGAGAAGTGGAAAAGCGAACGCGAAGTATTGGACTTACTTGGGCTACCATTTCCAATAAGTTGGCAAAATTGATCACCTCAGCGGTCTCGTCTTCTTTTTTATTCAACCTTGCTTTGTTGTTTTCATCCTGAGACCATTTGTAGCTATCTACATTTTGACCCAAAAGGGTAACTTCTTTGTAGCCAAGATTAACTAATTCTTGCGCTTCTTTAACGATAGAAAAAGGATCTCGACTCCGCTCTCTACCTCTGGTAAATGGTACGACGCAGAAGGAACACATATTGTCACAGCCACGCATGATTGAGATAAATGCGGATACACCATTTGAGTTTAGCCGAACAGGGGCAATATCTGCATAAGTTTCCTCCCTTGAAAGAAACGTATTAACTGCTTTTTGGCCATCTTCTGCTATATTAATAAGGTTTGGGAGATCTCGGTAGGCATCTGGACCTACGACTAGATCTACGGCTTTTTCCTCCTCCAGAAGCTTTTCTTTCAACCGCTCCGCCATGCAACCCAACACACCAATGGTTATTTCTGGGCGCTTGCGTTTTGCTTTATTGAATACTGTAAGTCGCTTTCTGACAGTGAGCTCAGCCTTTTCACGAATAGAGCAAGTATTTAAAAATATGACATCCGCTTCATAGAAATCCGAAGTGGTGTCAAAGCCATTATCCTTCATGATAGAGGCCACGATCTCAGAATCTGAAAAATTCATTGCGCAGCCGTAGCTTTCGATATAAAGCTTTTTGGATTTACCGGTTGATTCTGTTTGTGTAGTTTTGAAATCAGATGCTACTGCATCCTCAACAGGAAGTATATCAATGTCTTTGATCAAATTCTCCATTTATAATTTTTGTATTGGATTGCGAAATTAAGAAAATGCGGACAAAATGGCAGAAGTATCGGTATTTATTTCAAGTCGGAAACAGCCAAAATCCTATAAAAGATGTTAACTAAGACTATTTCTTGAAAGGTATTTTGAGTTGCTCTCCAAAAAACTCCTGCTCCTCAACCGTATTGAGATTCCCGAGCCCGATTCCGATAAGTCGAATTGGTAAAGGAAAATAATCTTGTTCCAATAGATCATGCGCTATTTTTTGAATAGCCGAGAGTTCCAGGTATTGCTCGGAAGTTCGACTACGAGTTTGTTGAGTAAAATCCGAAAATTTAATTTTTAAAGTTACGGTTCGCCCTTTTATTCCACTTCGTTGCAGTCGTCTGATCAATTCTTCTAGTATTGGAGCGAGTCCTTTCTTGAGCTCATCCAAAGTTGATAGGTCCTGCTCAAAGGTGTTTTCTGCACTGATTGACTTTCTGACTCGATGAGGTTGGACTTCAGATAGATGAATTCCACGTACGATATTGAAATAGTGGAGGCCTGACTTCCCAAATTTTTTGATCAGAAATTGTAGGGAAAACTGTTTCAGATCCGACCCATTGTGTATTCCAAGACCTTTCATCTTTTCTCCGGTTACTTTTCCTATTCCAAAAAATTTTCCGATCGGTAATTTTTCCAGAAAAGCCTCTGCATCTTTAGGTAAGATAACTGCCTGTCCATTTGGCTTATTTAGATCCGAAGCTGTTTTTGCTAGAAATTTATTATAGGAAACTCCTGCGGAGGCGTTCAGTCCTGTTTTCTCTTTAATCTTTGCTCTGATTTGCTCGGCAATCAAAATAGCAGACTTTAAACCAACTTTATTTTCGCTTACATCCAAGAAAGCCTCGTCTAATGAAAGTGGCTCCACCAAATCAGTGTACTCATAGAAAATCTCTCTAATCTGGTTACTGATTTCTTTGTAGCGATCAAATCGTGGTTTAGCAAAAATTAAATTTGGACATTTTTTCACGGCTAAGACTGAAGACATTGCGGAGTAAACGCCATACTTTCGGGCTTCATAGCTCGCTGCTGCGATAACGCCCCTAACTTCATTCCCTCCTACAGCAAGCGGTTTACCGCGCCATTCTGGATGGTCGAGTTGCTCCACCGAAGCATAGAATGCATCCATATCCACATGGATGATTTTCTTGATAGGAGGAATGGGGGTATTAGAAGAAGCTATGTCAGGACTATGCATCAGCACTTAAAATGGTTGATTTCAGCCAAACCAAATCTAAGCAAATCTGATTTATAATTTAGGAAAGGTCTTTTAGGTCAAAAAAAAGAGGGATTCATTGAACCCCTCTTATGATAATAATAAGATCTTTATTCAGAAGCTTTCAAATCAAGTTCTAATGATACTGTGTTATAGATAAATTGATCTTTTGCTTTGTCCAAAGCAGTTGACTCATCGCCATAGGCAAGTCCCCATGTAGTACGGTCAATGTTAAATCCTGCTTTTGCCATTACCACACCATTTTCCATTTTAACAGAAGCTGGGAACTTGATGTTTTTAGTTATACCTCTCATAGTGAGGTTACCGCTGATCCAATGAGTTGGATTTGCTGGGCTTAGCGAAGATTCAGACTTTGGTGTGTTATCTGTGGAAAATTGCTCCTGATCTGAGATCGCATCTGAAGAGGAGAAAGTTTTTACTTCAGTGATTTCGAAAGTTGCAGTGGGATGGTTAGCGGCATCAAAGAAATCAGCAGATTGTAGATGACCCCAAAGTTTACCGTAATTTTCATCAGTTTCTTGCATGTCTTCGATTTTCAATCCGGTAATGTCAAAAGTGAATTTTCCACCTGTGATTTCTTCTCCACTAACCGAAAGCAATCCTTCTGTAGCTGGGATGTTTCCAAAATGCTGACCAGCAGGCTTATAACCTCTCCATCTCATCTGAGTTGAAGTTTGATCAATAGTCAATGTTTTTCCTTCAGTTGAGCTTACTTCCTGAGCTTCAGAAGTCTGTACTGTGGAAGGTTGACTACATGCGAAAGCGATCATCGCAGTCGAGAGAAATAATCCTGATATTTTAACTAATTTCATTGTTGTTTATAAGTTTGGACATTAGATGTATAGACATTTAACTGAAATCCAAAAAAAAAGTTCAGCTTAGGGTGAAAAAAATTAATTTCGAGTAAATACTTTTAGGCTCTATATGAATTTTAGTGGGTGATGGTTAAACTAAGATTACGATATTT
>JAFMBQ010000243.1 GCA_017858365.1 Algoriphagus sp.
TTAAATGATCATTTTCGAAGGAAGAAAATTCAAATCTTACAGAGGAATGGGATCGCTTGAAGCCATGGAATCAGGCTCTAAGGACCGATATTTTCAAGATGCTGAAGAGAATGTCAAAAAGCTAGTCCCAGAAGGAATCGTAGGTAGAGTTCCTTTCAAAGGCCTAGTGTCAGAAGTACTTTACCAATTGGTAGGTGGACTTCAGGCTGGTATGGGTTATTGTGGCACTAAGACCATCGAAGACCTTCAGAAAAACGGGAAATTTGTAAAAATCACAGCAGCAGGAGTAAAAGAATCACACCCGCACGATGTAAGTGTGACCCGCGAGGCGCCTAACTATTCGGTGAAATCATGAAATGAAATAAGATTTTCTTAAAAAGATCGGCCAAGGCCGGTCTTTTTTTTTATGAATTGACTTCAAAACTCACGTCTAATTCCTGCACGACTTTTATGCTATTCGAAAAATCCGGATGAAAAGGATTGATCAATAAATTACATTCCGAATTATAGGAGGTAAGCGGAATTCGACAAGAAGGAATCCTCATCCCTAACGAAATCATCCCTTTAGCCCATGCAGTGCCAAGCTCTTGAGTTGATCGAGGATAAGGTCTGTTTTTCCAATCCGAAGAAAGTTGGCTGGCATCCAGTTCAGGAATTATTCCGCTGATTTCTAATTCTACCAGCTTCCACTTGCTTTGAGTTACCACGGTACCTTTGATACTTAATAGCTCCAAAAAATTGAGAGAACTGACACTGCTCGCATAAATGATAGGGGTACCGAATAGATTCCACCTCGCTGGGGCCATGCCATATCCAAGCGGCGACCTTCCTGCCAAATCTTCAATCAATCTAAAACAACGCATCTAATCAAAGGATTGCACCCCAAGACATCGCTTCCATGGCTTGATCGACAAGCTCAGTACCATAGGGATTTTTAAGAAGTGTCGCAGGTTTTTGGTTACCTAGGGAGGAATTAGAAGCCTGAAGCCATTCAGCGAGTGCGGCTTCAGATCCAAAAATCCGGATGCCTTTTGCGATCACTTTGTCCATGTCCAGAATATTTTTAGTGAGCACTTTACTTAACTTTTTCTCATCCTTTTTCCAGCGAAAAAGTGTACTGGGATCTACCTCCAACAACTCTGATATATCCGCCTGGGTAAATTCTAAAAAATCAAACAGTACAGAAGTATCTTTGAAATCAAGCACTTCTCCATATAATACTTCTGGCTCATTCGCCACAATTGGCGAATCATTGAAAAAATGATAGGGCTGTTGAAAGGTCACAAGCGTGTCTGAAGCCTGACCACCAAAAGAGATTTTCCAAGTATGTGTCATGATATTTCAAGTTTAAACTATTTAAAGATAGTAATTTTTCAAATGCAATATTAGATTCATGCAAATAAAATAACGTGTCTCCTAAAAATTAGTTTACCTCAAAAGTTTTTTAATTTCATAATCCTGAAGATGAGCATTCAACCAGCCAGCTTCCAAAGTCGCATCGTAATATTTTTTATAAAAGTTGATTGCAGGCTCATTCCAATCCAGCACTTGCCACATCATCCCAGTGCAACCTTCTTCAAGACCTTTGGCCATGATCCGATCAAAAAGTAATTTTCCAGCTCCCTGAGCTCTTTCGGATTCGGTAACAATAAGATCTTCGAGATAAATCCGCTTTCCCTTCCAGGTAGAATAGCGATAGTAATAAATCGCAGTTCCAACAATTTCTTCCGTGCCTTCTTTCTCACATACAAAAAAACCGTAGGCGGGATTTGGGCCGAAGCCGTCCTTTTCCATCAGTTCAACTGTATTGATGACTTCTGCGGGCATCTTTTCATATACAGCGAGTTCGTTGATTAATTCTAAAATACGAGGAAGGTCCTCGATTTTTCCGGCTCGAATTGAAAACATTTGATTGGAGTTTGATTTGAATTTTGGATTTTAACTTAAGGAAAGGCTAAATTTAGCCAAAACCAAGGGATATGTTTTTAGCGATTGACGCAGGTAATTCTAATGTAGTTTTTGCCCTATATGATCAAAAGGAAAACCGATGGAAAAATCAATTCCGATTGGAAACGAATTTTGATACCCTCGGTACTCAGCTCAGCAACAAGGTGCCCTTATATTTTTTAGAGCATGGAATAGGTCCTCCAGATATCGCAAAGATCGGTTTCAGTTCGGTGGTACCAGAAATCAACAAAGCAATAACTGACTTTTGCAAAAACTTCTTAGGCAAAAAACCCTATCTAATTTCGGCTAAAAGCTATGCCACGCTTCCAGTCAAAACAAACCGTCCACAAGAAATGGGAACGGATTTAATGTGCAACGTAATGGCTGCTTTTTCGAGACATCACCAAGCAACGATTATTGTGGATTTCGGGACGGCTCTTACTTTCACAGTAGTTGACCAGCAAGGTGAAGTAATCGGTGTAAATATTGTCCCCGGAATCAAAACTGCTATCAAATCATTGTTCTCCAACACTTCCAAACTCCCGGAAGTTGCGCTGAAAGTTCCTGAATCCGCCATTGGCAAAAACACGATACAAGCAATCCAAGCCGGAATATTTTATGGCTACAGCAGCTTGATCGAAGGAATGATCAATACGATTCGTAAAGAGGCGAAACTCGAATTTACCATAATCGCTACTGGAGGACTCTCTGCTGTCTTGACTCCCTTAGAGAAAGTTTTTGATGAAGTCGATCGAAATCTAACTCTGGAAGGATTAAGACTGATCACCCAAGCAAACACTTAATCCAAAACTTCACAGATTAACATCAAGTTGGGATTAGGGCAATTTTCAGCATAATAGTTTAAATCCCGCTTGGCACATACGCCAGGATAATCTCCAAATTTCTCCCCTAGTTCCCACATGAGTTGGAAGTGTAAATGTGGAGGCCAGTCTCCATTTTCAGGATATGGACCGACATGGCAAATTTCAGTTCCGGCTTTGACTTCCTGCCCTTTTTCAAAAAGCTGCAAATCTGTTTTGGTCAAATGCCCATAAAGTGAATACAGTGACTTGCCATTTAGATGATGTTTCAGGATAATAGTTGGGCCGTAATCCCCAAATCCTTCATTATCCTGAATAGAAAAAATTTCCCCATCCAAAGGTGCAAACACCGCGGCACCAGCAGTTGTCCAGACATCTACTCCCAAATGAATATTCCGAAAGTCAGCTTCCAAAGTCTCAAATCGCTCACTTCGCCTGTAAATCGCCCGATGTTCTAGATAGCCGCCTACCCCGTAGGTTTTTCCGAATTGCTTCAATTGATCAAATACAAAGGCATTGAATACAGCTGTATTCCCCAAATCCACATTTTCCAATTCTTTATTTTCAGGGCTGAAATCCAATTTCATTGAATTTTGCACTGTAAGTGGCTCTCCCATGATCGGGAAAAAATCAAACTCATTCCAATTCATCCCCGAAGATTTAAAAAATTATTCAAAGCACTAAATCATCGACGGATTATCTATTCAATTCATTCCTCGAACGTTTTTTAGGCAAAAAGAAATCCCTACTTTTCGGCATGGAAAACACCCACTTCCCCTCCCTGAACGACATTCGATTTGCCGCAGTCCGGATCAAATCTTTTATTCATAAAACTCCAATTCTGACTAACTCCACCATCAATGAGATGGCTGGCTGTGAGATTTATTTCAAATGTGAAAACTTCCAGAAAGTCGGCGCTTTCAAAGCACGTGGCGCAGCCAATGCGGTCATGAAACTAACCGAGGAACAAAAGAAAAAAGGTGTAGCTACACATAGCAGTGGAAACCACGCTGCTGCGCTTGCCCGAGCAGCAACTGTCGCAGGAATATCTTCTTACATCGTGATGCCTTCCAATGCGCCTGAAATCAAGAAAAAAGCAGTGAAGGGATACGGAGGAGAGATCATCGAATGCGAACCTAATCTCAAAGCACGTGAAACAACACTTGAAGCGGTAGTAAAACGCACTGGAGCAACGTTTATCCCCCCTTATGATTTTATGGATGTGATCGAAGGGCAAGCCACTTGCGCCTTGGAATTCCATGAGGAGCAGGACGATCTGGAGATCATCATGGCTCCTGTGGGTGGTGGTGGACTTTTGGGTGGCACGGCATTGCTCACCCATCATTGGGATCCGGAGATTGAGGTGATCGGTGCGGAACCTGCAGGTGCAGACGATGCCTATCGCTCCTTTCATGCAGGTAAAATTATCCCACAAACAAATCCCAATACTATTGCAGATGGATTACTCACTTCGCTTGGAGTTCTGAATTTTGAACTGATCCAGAAGTATGTATCAGATATCCTTCTGGCTACAGATCCACAGATCATTGCTGCCATGCGCTTGATCTATGAGCGGATGAAGATTATCATCGAGCCTTCCTGCGCTGTACCGCTAGCCGCTTTGTTGGCAAATAAAGCCCACTTCAAAGGCAAAAAAGTAGGAATTATCCTCTCCGGAGGAAATGTAGATTTGGGGAAGTTGCCTTTTTGATAAAGGCAAAAGAGCAATTTGGTAAAATTACTTTTTCACCTTCTTTTCCAAATACGCTAACAGCGATTTTAGATTGCTGGTCTTTCCATAATCTTCTTCTGGTATATCTACATTCAGTTTCTCGCTGATAGAAACGATAAACTGAAGTGCGTCAAACGAATCAATATTGAGCGCTTCCCTGATATTCTCTTCGGGCATCAGTCGCGATGGATCTGTCTCTGGGGCAATCCTTTGCAGTAATTGAAAAACTGTTTTCTTGATTTCTTCCTCGGTCATAATTCTTCGGGGTTTTGTAAATATCTATTGAGTGCTGCTAAAAATCTACTTCCTATTAATCCGTCCGTAGCACGATGATCTGCTGCCAAAGTCACGTCTACAACCGGGCGAATTCCCAACATACCATCTTCGGCAAATGGCTGCTCGCTGATTTCGCCAAAACCGACAATCCCAACCTGTGGCGGATAAATCAGTCCAAACACTTTATCCGCTCCTCCTTCTCCGATGCTCGTGATGGTAAATGTGGATTGGCTGAGTTCTGAACTTCTTAATTTGAAGGCTCGTGCTCTAGGGATAAGATCGTTGATAGTTTCCATGATCTCATCCACTGTTTTTGAATCTGTCTGAAGGATGGCCGGCACGACAATCCCACCAGATCTCAAGGAAACCACAAAGCCAATGTTGATTTCGTTTTTCCGCTGAAGCCCATTTTCCCAAGTTGCATTGAGATCCGGAACTTCATCCAATGCTTTGGCAACTGCTTTGATCAAAAGCGCCACAGGTAATAGACGTTTTTGAATCGGCCGCTCTTTGTTGGCTTCCTTCACCCAGTCCATGGCTTTGGACATATCCATTCTTTTTTCCAGATAGTAATGAGGGATTTCCCGGTTGGACTTACTCATGGCAGCAGCCACAGCCATCCGCATCGCATTGGCATTTGCCGTAGCAGGTTTTGCTGAAATTTCTTTTGTTTCGTCGGGTTTCTTAACAGGTTCTTGAGTTGGCTTTTCCCCTTCGGAAATAGCCTCTTCAACGTCTTTTTTCACAATCGACCCTTCCGGACCTGTTCCTTTCAACAAGGAAATATCAACCTGATTAGCCTCAGCAATTTTTCTTGCCAAAGGAGAAATCTTAATCCGCTCACCTTCTTCTATTTTCTCATGAGGGGTTTCCACTCTATCCTCGATTGGATGAATTTCTTGTTTTGGCACTTCCTCAGCAGGAATAGTAGATTCCGAAACCTCAGCTTTTCCATCATTGATCAAAGCCAAAACGGTACCGACAGGAACCTTTTCTCCCTCTTTCACCAGAAGTTTTTCTAAAGTTCCTTCTTCAAAAACCTCGATTTCGATCAATCCTTTTTGCGTTTCCACATCCGCAATAATATCTCCCCGATGGAGGAGTTCGCCAGTTTGCTTTCTCCATTCAACCAGTGTACCGGCTTCCATATCGGCTCCCAAATTGGGCATTTGAAACTTGATCATGGCTTTAGCATTTTTTTAACCTTATCTAAAATATCCGATACCTGAGGAACAGAAGCATCTTCCAAATGCTTGGGATACGGAATCGGAACCTCCACACCGCAGAGTCTTTCCACAGGTCCATCCAAATCAAAAAAAGCTTTTTCCATAATTCTGGAAATCACTTCAGATGAAATACTGACCGATTTCCATGCTTCTTCTACAACTAGCGCTCGATGTGTCTTTTTCACGGAATTCAGGAAAGTCTCCTCATCCATCGGCCTCAACACTCTCAAATCAATCACTTCGGCATCTATTCCTTCTTCTCCAAGAGCTTCGGCAGCTTCCAAGCATTTATAAACTCCCGCACCGTATGTTATCAGCGAAATGTCTTTTCCTTCCCGAAGAACTTTGGCTTTGGTAATCTCCACCGCTCCTGAATCTGCTGGGATTTCTTTCTCCAGATTTAGCATGAAGGTATATTCAAA
>JAFMBQ010000244.1 GCA_017858365.1 Algoriphagus sp.
ACGCGTTAAATTATGCGATAATTACCCTAGGTGACTAGTGAAAATATCGGATAATTACCCTAGGTGACTAGTGAAAATATCGAAAAAGAGCTTAGCTTTGAATGCTTAACTGATTCAAATTACGCTGGCAAATGAGAAGAAAGCTTTATCAAGATCTTTACAATCACCTTTCTAAAAAGGAATTCACAATACTGACAGGCGCAAGGCAGACAGGTAAATCTACGTTGTTGAGGGATCTGGAGAAGGATTGTAAAAATCAAAATATCCCGACTGTATTTATCAATTTGGAGAATAAGCAATTGCTCAGTGATTTGGATGCCAATCCCTTGAATCTTCTTGCCTACCTCTCGACTGAAACAAAGCGAACTGTCGTTTTTATCGATGAGATTCAATATCTGACTGATCCATCTAATTTTTTGAAATTAATTCATGATGAGCATCACGAGCGAATTAAAATAGTGGCAAGTGGGAGCAGCGCATTTTACTTAGATGATCAATTCAAAGATTCCTTAGCAGGACGAAAGCGAATTTTTCAACTTTTGACCTGTGATTTTGAGGATTTTTTGATGCTTCAGGGCAAAGAAGAATTGTGGGGAGAAGTTTTGAAAATTAAAAATTCCACAACTTTTAAAAGTATTCAGATCGCTAGATTGAAAGTAGAGTGGGAGCAATTTATGATCTACGGCGGCTATCCAAGAGTAGTCACTGAACCGGATCTAAGAGAGAAAAAGGAGATACTAAAGGAAATTAGAGACTCATTTGTCAAGCGGGATATACTTGAGTCAGGAGTTAAAAATGAACTCGTGTTTTATCAATTGTTTAAAATTTTGGCAGAGCAATCTGGCCAATTAGTTAACCAAAACGAGTTGAGTAATACCCTGCGAGTGCGCTCTGAAACGATCCAAAACTACCTTCGAATTATGCAGGTTTGCTTCCATGTTGCATTGGTTAAGCCATTCTTTTCAACTATCAGAAAAGAACTGGTAAAGATGCCAAAAATCTATTTCCTGGATTTGGGGCTGAGAAACTGCCTGCTGATGAATTTTCAGTCGATTACAACCCGGATGGACCGGGGTGAACTTTGGGAAAATGCGGTTTTTAGAAGTTTGGCAGACCGCTATGGAGCGGAAGAAATCCGATTTTGGAGGACAGCAGATGGCAAAGAGGTAGATTTTGTGTTGCCTGATACGGATGAACCAATGGCCTTGGAAGTCAAGCTGGACGAGAAATCAAATCACCCCTCCAAGTACCAGCTTTTCACCGAGAGCTACCCGTCGATCCCATTTCGTTTTGTCAACCTCAATCCCTGGACCGAAGAGGTATTGAGGAAGGGTTTTTGAGCTCCAAACTTGACAAAAAAAAATTCCATAAAATCTAAAATACTAGACCATTGACGATCCCTGTGCGCTCTTTTGACAAAATCGCGGAGATAGAAAAAGACTGCCAGCTATTTCTACCTGGCAGTCGTGAATCTAAAACCGGAATTCATATCCAAAGAGCAAGGCGGTGTAGTGTCCACCGAAATGGTGGCTCGCTGCGTGCCTATTTCCCTTATATTCCAAGTGGTAATAGTTCTCGGTATAAAAATTTCTGTCTGGGGCTAATGCAAAGACCGCTGAAATAGAAAATTGATGGTGGTTATACTTTTTATAAAGACTCAACTCAGGACGGATATGGTGAATGAATTTATCTTCAGAGGCAGCGATCTCCACATCTCTTATATAGATGGCACGATCTTCAATATTTCCTGTAATCTCATCCCTGATGGTCGAATAACCGATGAGAGGAAATCCATCTTCATCCATTTGATACCTTTCCAAATTTTTGCCCTCTGTATTACTACCTGTAATACCAAAAGCTAATTTTGAAAGAATCCCAAATCCTGAATTGCCAAAGGGAATGTCGTAATCAATTCCTGCGAAGAATTGAGGGGTAACTCCACTAGTTTGAAAGTTTCTCCCTCGTTTGCCTTGGAATCTCATTCCAGAAACAAGATTGTTGATACCTCCACTGGCAAATACTGACACTCTTTTATAAATGTTGTATCTCCCATACACCTGAATATTTACTCCACCCATTCCTTGTGCCTCGAACTCTGGAATTTGCTCGTAGGAGATTCGGGTAAAACCTAATAATTGCGTCCTTCCTGCCTGTATACCAACTGACCACTTACTATTTTGGCTATGGGCGTGAATACTAAACAGAAGTAAAATCAATAGAACGATAGAAGACCTTAGTTTTTCTTTCATTTTACTTATCGGTTAATAGGAATTAATCTAAATTCGAAAGGAATCGCATTTATACCCGCTTCTGACCCACCAATTCTACCTCGGAAGATCATATGAAGGTTTACTTGGGTCAATCTCCTTCCAGATTCATGATGGATTTTTTGTACTTTCTCAGTATTTGCTGGCTGCGGACCACATTTTTCGCACTCAGAGTAACAGGCATCCAATGTGATCGCAGAACGATTATTAGGTTTGAAATCACCCCAGTAGGTAATTGAGGCAAATGGGTCAGAGAGTGGGTTAAACACACTTGTGGGATCATTTAATCTACTATAATGTTCGAGTTCTGATTTAAGCCTAAAGTAAATTGCTGCTGCTTGATAAGCATGCTTTGCTCTTATTCTATATTGCCGAGTACCAATCACCTCATCTCGAACCCAATCCGCCTCTCTATCCACTGTAGGGTTTGGATTAGTGGTTTCAGGTCTAAATGACAAACTTAATCCTGGTCTAGGAGTACCAGACGAACATGATTGAATTCTCATGTTTGAGTTGGGCAGTCCATTCTGGAATTCATTTAGTTTGCTTGATCCCTGAAAATTTCCAAATAATATAGTTAACAACTCGTCTTCGAACGAATACAATTGAATACTAGTATCATTGTATTTTCCAGTCTTTAACAACTGAACTTTACTTGGTTCTTTGGTGACTGCCGCTACTTTTTCTGAAAAATCAAGCAGAATAAAGTATTCACCAATCGATACCAATCCATTTTGATCTAATACTTTCAAAAGTGGCGTATCCATGAATTCAGTTAAAGCGGTTTTTTCAGCTTCCGAAATTCGAAGATTAGGCCTAAACTGATTCCCTGCCAAGGAGAAAAGGCTTTCAAACGAATCTTTGTCGACTACAGGATAATCCTCTTTGCCCAACATGTAATTCTCAAAAATTTCTGCAGTTGGAAAATGCAGCGTACCCTCTTTTACTCTAACTACCTCTTGGTCGGATAGATCAGCCTGAAATTCATCTTGAACTTCTTGACAGCCCCCCCCCACTAATAGGATAGTAATGATGACTAGAAAAGTGGGCTTGATTTTTTTTCGTTCTATTTTCATTATTTATTTGTTTAGGTACATTTAATTTTCCTGGTATGGTAGTAGAATACATTTCTCTTTGGCTGGTGGGTTTGAATTCTATAATTTTAGACAAAAAAAATAGTCCTCACAATACCCTGTATAGGGTATTTTTTGATGGTTTTTGATCTTTTCTCGTGTGAATTCCAGTAATCAGTTAACCGGTCAGGATTCACATCACTTGCAAAAATCACAGGACTGGGAGGCTTACCCGTGATAGTAGGAAGGTATTTCATGGAGGACACTTATCTGGGCGAAAAGAAATCCGATTTTGAAGAACAACGGATGGGAAGGAAGTAGACTTTGTGTTACCAGAAATCACTTCTCCTATTGCATTGGAGGCTAAATTCGATGAACAGCAAATAAAACCTTTAAAATATAAGCTCTTCCAAGAGGCTTATCTAGAGTTTGGTTTTGAGTTCGCCAGTTTTTTGCCTTGGTCTGAACAAGCAATTCTCCAGTATTTTTAAACAGTTACGTATTAACAAAGTCTTGCCACTAAATTATTTATGGGAATTCAAAATCCAAGAAACGTTTGATTTTGGATTTCACTTGTGTTGAGCAGGTCGAAGAATCGGT
Organism: Algoriphagus sp.; assembly: GCA_017858365.1. GTDB lineage: Bacteria > Bacteroidota > Bacteroidia > Cytophagales > Cyclobacteriaceae > Algoriphagus. The sequence continues at coordinate 3,941 of JAFMBQ010000244.1, forward strand.
AACTTGTGGTTAGCTCGATTGGTGAGCCTGTCAAAGTATGTCGAAATATCGGTCTACCAATCAATTATCTAAAGTGGCTAAATCATGATAGAATTGGGTAAACTTTATCATTTTTGCAACTTCGGTCATCCGTCTTCCAGCCATAAAAGGACCTACCTCAAATCAATCACCTCTATTCCCGGATACTGCTTCACATCAAAGCTGAAGTAGCCGGTGGGGAGGTTGACATTGGTTTTGAGATTGGTAAAAGCATAGGAGAATACACCACCTTGGCCATCGTACATTTCCCAGCCAAGAAGGTTACTGGTTGCTTTTTCGATTCGTAGGGTGACTTTTTCAAAAGGAGCTCCAGATTTTATAGCTATGAGTTCTACAAGTTGGGCCGTCTTGCCTTGAAATTGCTTTTCGCCATTTAGTTTGTAATTGTATCCAGACTCATACATCCGGTAGATATTGGATGGGGTGAGCTCACCTTCCATTTGTGAAGCGTCGTTGATCGTTACTTCCTTATAAGAGTCCGTTTGGATAAAAGTCCAGACTGTTTTTCCGTCATTGAAGATTTCTTGATCTGGAAGCTTGAGTCGATATTGCTCACCTTTCACAGCGATGTCACCGGTTTGCCGGTCAGATGAACCAGTTTGATCCTGAAAAGTAAAATCGAAGCTTGCTGTGAATCCATTCATGCCCTGGAACTTTTTGCTCATTCCATCTAGGATGATCTTGGCTTTGGGGTCTTTCTGCGCAGCAGCTTCAAAGACGAATGAAGCTGATATGAGCAGGAAAAAAAGAAGGGTGATTTTTTTCATTGAATAGGTAAAGCGAAACTTTTGTAAGCTTCTACAAACTATTCAATAACCGTTCCAAACTAGCATCGTCTTGTACGAGCACCTCTCTAGCTTTTGAGCCTTCAAATGAACCCACGATTCCTGCGGCCTCGAGCTGATCAATGATTCTTCCTGCTCTATTATACCCAAGTTTTAGCTTCCGCTGAATAAGGGAGGTACTGCCTTGCTGGTGCATCACAATCAATCTTGCAGCATCATCAAAAAGTGGATCACGATCAGATAGGTCAATCTGGCCCACACCGCTATTGCTTTCTTCACCCTCAAACTCAGGGAGCAGGTAGGCGTCCGAATAGCCCTTTTGTTCTCCGATCCAATCACAAATCGCCTCCACTTCCGGAGTATCGAGGAATGCGCATTGAATCCGGGTAATCTCGGAGCCATGTGATAGTAACATGTCTCCCATTCCGATCAATTGATCCGCTCCACCAGTGTCTAGGATAGTTCTAGAGTCAATTTTAGAAGTCACACGGAAAGAAAGACGGGCAGGGAAATTGGCTTTGATAATACCAGTGATCACATTGACCGATGGCCGCTGCGTGGCTACGACCAAGTGAATTCCAATCGCTCTCGCCAACTGTGCCAAGCGGGCAATTGGCGTTTCAATTTCTTTTCCCGCCGTCATCATCAAGTCAGCTAATTCGTCAATAACCAAAACGATATAAGGCATGAAATAATGGCCTTTCTCTGGGTTTAGTTTACGGGCAATAAACTTCGCGTTGTATTCCTTTAGGTTTCTCGTGCCAGCCTCTTTCAGGAGATTGTAGCGGTTATCCATCTCAATACAAAGCGAATTCAGTGTATAAATAACCTTCTTCGTGTCAGTGATGATCGCCTCAGCTGAGCCAGGTAGTTTCGCTAAAAAGTGTCTTTCTATTTTATTAAATAAAGTTAACTCGACTTTTTTGGGATCAACCAAGACAAATTTCAACTGAGAAGGATGCTTCTTGTAGATCAAGGAAGCCAAGATCATATTCAAGCCGACAGACTTTCCTTGGCCCGTAGCTCCAGCCATCAGCAAGTGAGGCATTTTTGCCAGATCGGCAACAAAAACTTCATTGGAAATGGTTTTCCCCAATGCAATCGGAAGATCTTTATCCGACTTCAAGAATTTCTCTGTGCCCAAGACTGCCCGTGCCGGAACAAGCTCGCGGTTCTTATTTGGCACCTCGATACCTATAGTTCCTTTGCCAGGAATCGGTGCGATAATTCGAATGCCCAAAGCCGCTAGACTAAGCGCAATGTCATCTTCGAGATTCTTGATCTTCGAGATCTTAACACCAGGTTCAGGTACGATCTCATAAAGTGTCACTGTCGGCCCGATGGTAGCCTTGATCTCCTGAATTCCGATTTTGAAGTTCTCCAGTGTCTCGACAATCTTATTCTTATTATCCTCCAGTTCTTGCCTAGTGACAGTTACTTTTTGGACATCGTATTCATTCAAGAGGTCCAGTGTAGGATACCTGTATTTTGGAAGGTCAAGTGTAGAATCATAAGCATCCAAGTTTTCGACTTCCTCTGCTGTTTTCTCACCGATAGGCTTAGTCACTGAGAAGTTTTTGTCCGATACAGCTAATTCTTCCTCGACTGTATCGAGGATATTCAGTTGAGGTATCTCAAAAGCAATCGGGGTTTTAACCTTTTCAGTT
>JAFMBQ010000245.1 GCA_017858365.1 Algoriphagus sp.
ATTTATTTACAAAAAAGATAGGCAAAAAATCATTTTTTTACAATCGATATCTTTATAACTCTTTTATTCTCAATTTTTTAAACAATACTCCCTGCCCTTCACTTTGTAATCCGATATAACCCGAGGTCAATGGCTTTCCATCCACTTTAATAGCTGGGTCAAATCGATTGGCTACTCCTCCTCCGATTTGTGGCAAAGAATAGGTCAGTACCGTATCTCCATTCACTAAGTGGTGAATGATAGAGTCTCCATACACGATTAGCTCAGCTTTGACCCACTCGTCCCATTTGAAAGTAGGTGAGCTGGAATTAATGCAATGCCGCTCGTCGATTTTCCCTTCGAAAACCACATCCGTTCCCGGCGAGCACATATTTCCTGTTGGTCTAGGCTTTCCTTCTTCCTCCTCTGCCAGCATCTGATACTCTACAGATATCGGCCAATCCTGCTCTACTAAAATGCTCTCTGGCGATTGAGAATGAAACATCACTCCGCTATTTCGGTACGTATAGCTTTGGGCATCCTCAAGCCACTGATCCGTGAATCGGTATTCCCAACTCAGATGGAAAGAAGAAAATGGCTTTTCATAAAATAAATGTCCATAGCGATCATTGAAGCCTTCATAATCTGAATAATCAACTGCTAATATCCCATCGACAACCCGAAAGGTATTTGCATAGTTCTCTCCGGTTTCATGATGGTGGATTTTTGGAATCCAGCCGCTTAGATCTTTCCCATTGAAGAGCACTTGCCAATCAGAAGTTGATTCTGCAGAAATCAGTTCTTCCTGAATTTCAGATTTTTGGCAAGAAGTAAAAGCAATGAAGAGTATTAAAAAAAGAGATACTGTGCTAAGGTGATTTTTCATAGTGTCTAGGATTAAAGGACAATATGAAAAAAGTAGAGCTAAGGTGCTAATTCTAAGGGGTTAGAAAATTAATGCTTCCAATCATAGCTATCCACTTGCTCCAAGCAAGCTTTCAGCAATGCTATCGAGTCCTCAATATCTTGCTTGTGAGCCATTTCAATCACTTGGTGAAGGTGACGGGTAGGAATAGAGATTGCACCTGCTATGGCGCCTTGCTTTCCCATTCGCTGTACACCCGCAGTATCGGTACCACCTGCAGTTAAAATTTCTGGCTGCCAAGAGATTTTTTCTTTAATAGCTGTCTGCTTCATAAATTCCACCATGCGGTAATCACAAATCGTCATCGCATCCATAATCTTAATCGCAGTTCCTTTTCCCAGTTCGGTAACTTTCTCATGTGGCTGCGCTCCTGGTACATCAAAAGCAATGGTAGTATCCAAGGCAATTCCAAAATCAGGGTTTATTCCATGTGCAGCAACATTTGCTCCACGAAGTCCCACTTCCTCTTGCACGGTAAAAGTAGCATAGACATCGTATGCAGGATTATCCAATTGCTTTAGCGTCTCGATCAGAATAAACACTGCTACTCTATTGTCAATCGATTTGCAATTCACACAATCACCCATTTCGATCAATTCACGATCACGAGTGACCGGATCTCCTATCGTAATGTATTTCTCCACCTCTTCTTTGGGCATCCCCAAATCGATAAAAAAGTCTGTAGTTTTCGGCAAAACTGCCTTTTCTTCTGTAGTCATCACATGAATAGGTTTACTTCCCATCACGCCCGGCAGATCTTTTTTTCCATGAATTATTACCCGTTGCGCGGTGAGTGTCTTAGGATCAAATCCGCCAAGGGTATGAAATCTCAAAAATCCTTTATCGTCAATATGGGTCACAATAAATCCTATCTCATCCATATGGGCGGCAATCATTACGCGTTTACCATCCGGATTTCGCACTCCCTTTTTAATCGCAATTACATTCCCAATGTTATCAACTTTCACTTCGTCTACAAGAGGAGTCACTTGATCGATGACGAAATCACGAACCCGCTTTTCAAAACCAGGAGCTCCGGCGATTTCACAGATTTGCTTCAGAAGAGATACATTAATGGACATATTGGATTTATGATTTAAGCTATTCGGTGTATGATATGGTGAATTTTCTAAGTCAAGGATACCAGAAGAAATTGAAATTATTCAACCCTTTAACAAAGGAGAGCTTTGTATAGAAATTTTCCGGAATTTGAAGAAATACTAATACGCTCTGACAGTCTTACCTTCCATGAAGTTAACAAAGGATTTATTTACCACCACAGTGCCTCCTTCTGTTGGATAATCACCAGTAAAATACCAGTCTCCTGTGTGATCTGGGATGCATTTTTGCAAATTTTCGACCGTTTGGAAAATCAACTGTACTTCTGCTTTGATATCTTCCGAAGTCACGATTTGAGCAATTTTATTTGAAATTTCATCAGGAGTAAACTTATTATAAACTCCCTTGACAAAATTCTCTTTCCCATCAGAAGAAGACAAAGCCGCCTCATATACTTGATCTAGGACGTTGTCCATTTTTCGCTCTTTGAGCAAAGCTAATGCCGCACGAAATGCGATGAATTCCTTCATTTTAGACATATCAATGCCATAGCAATCAGGATATCGGATTTGTGGTGCGGAGGAGACAATGATGATTCGCTTTGGATTCAATTTATCTAAAGTGGTCAATATGCTTTTTTCCAAGGTAGTTCCTCTAACAATACTGTCATCTATCACTACTACCGTATCGACACCAGATTTGATCACTTCATAAGTAGTGTCATAAATATTAGCGACCATCGTGTCACGGTCATCATCATTGGTGATGAAAGTTCGAAGCTTTACATCTTTGCTAACCAGTTTTTCTACTCTTGGACGGAAATTCAGCAACTCTTCCAAATTGCCCAAATGAGGTTTTCCCTCTATAAAAATCTCGCGTCGTTTTGCAGAAAGGTAATCCTCCAAACCTTCAATCATCCCGAGAAAAGCTGTCTCAGCAGTATTTGGAATGTAGGAGAAAACGGTATTTTTCAAATCAAAATCGATCGCTTTTAGGATCTGAGGGATCAGGGCCTTTCCAAGATTTTTTCGCTCTTGGTAGATATCTGGATCTGTTCCTCTGGAAAAATAAATTCGCTCAAAGCTGCAAGATTTTTTCTCTCGAGCAGGCATGATTTCCTCCTCTGAGTAGGAACCATCCTTATTTACCACCAAGGCATGCCCTGGTTTTATTTCCTTGATTTCTTTGAAATTAATATTGAATGCAGATTTGATTGCGGGCTTCTCGGAAGCGACTACAATTACTTCGTCATCTGCGTAATAATACGCTGGTCGGATTCCAGATGGATCTCTTACCACAAAGGCCGAACCGTTTCCGATCACACCAGCCATTGCATAACCACCATCAAAATCACGGCAAGATCTTCTTAAAATCCGAGCCACATCTAGTTCATCTTCGATGACCTGAGTGATTTGTTCGTTAGAAAATTTATGCTTGTATTTATCGAAAATTCGTTGATTCTCCTCATCCAAAAAATGTCCGATTTTTTCCATTACGGTAACGGTATCAGTTTTTTCTTTCGGGTGCTGTCCAAGCTCCACCAACCTGGAAAACAAATCCTCCACATTGGTCATGTTGAAATTTCCAGCCATGACAAGGTTTCGACTTCTCCAGTTGTTTTGCTTCAAAAAAGGATGACAAGTTTCAATGGAATTTTCTCCGTGTGTCCCATAACGCAAATGTCCCAACCAAACTTCACCGGTAAATGCAATATTTTCCTTTAGCCATTCTCCATCTGAAAGTGCATCATGCCCTCCAATCTTTTTAGCCTTTTTATACTTTTTATTGATTTTGTCAAAAATAAAATTGACAGCTGAGGGTTCAATCGAACGGTATCTACTGATGTAGCGTGTACCGGGTTTTGTGTCTATTTTGATATTGGCAACTCCGGCACCGTCCTGACCTCGATTGATTTGCTTCTGCATTAGCACATAAAGCCTAGATGAGGCAAAAGCCGCAGTCCCGTATTTGTCAATGTAGTATTGAACGGGTTTCCGCAGCCTTATCATTGCTATGCCACACTCGTGTTTGATCGCGTCACTCATGGAGTCTGTAGAGAGTTAGATTTTGTATTCCAAAGTTAATTGATTTAAAAAGAAAATCTGGTCTAAAAAAGTTCTTATCCCTTCGCTAAGTTTTCTGGTGTCGGTTCATTTGTGATATATGTCAATACCGCGAATTCAACAGTATTTAAGGAAAATTAAGGTCGGAATGTGTAGTTTTTACCCATCGCCTCTACACTGAAAATATGAAAAAGCGGTCCTAAATCGCTCAATTCGTAATGGCACAAAGATCGCAATGAAGTAATCGTCGACGGTAATAACCTTAGATACCGAGTCCGGACTCAACTAATATTAAAAACTAAACTAAACCAATTAAAATCATGAAAAAGTCAATTTTAATGTCTGCTTTACTATTAGGAGGATTAGCAATAACAAGTCCAAAAATCTCTGCAACTCCGCTTCCTACTTCATACGAGCAAAGCCAACAGGAAAACGTGAAGATCGATGCTGATCAACTACCTGAAGCGGTAAAAAATTCAATTTCTGCGGATGAATCAGTTGCAGCTCTATCTATAGCTGAAGCTTGGAAAATGACAGCTCCAGAAAGCAAGTTACACTTCAAAGTTATTTTTGACAATGGGACAGAAGAAAAGCTAAGCAAAACTTACGACGAAGCTGGAAACGAGATCAAAGAATAAAGTCTGAATAAACCCTTATAAAAAGCACCGGATTCTTATCTGGTGCTTTTTTTGTATGCTTATAGAAAATTGGAGATTTCATGAAACAAATACTATTAGTAGAAGATGATCTTACTTACTCACGAATTGTTAAGACTTTTTTAGAAAAAAATAATTTTTTGGTTCAAACCTGCATAAAAGTAAAAGATGCTCAGCAACTTTTACAAAATCAAACTTTTGATCTAATCATAGCCGATTTCAGGTTACCGGATGGTACGGGAATGGAGCTTTTGCAATGGTCTAAAGCTAAATTCCCAAATACTCATGTGATTCTCATTACCCATTATTCAGATATACGAATTGCAATCAAGGCAATGAAACTGGGAGCTTTCGAATACATCACCAAACCTATTAATCCCGATGAACTTTTAGCAACCGTTCGAGAATCCATCGCACAACCAAAACCCATCAGTGATTCTTCTCCAATTATAAAGGAATTAAAGTCTAGCTCAATTCCAAAACCACCCTCTTTTCCCTATGTAGTAGGGAATTCACCTGTTGCAGAAAAACTCGAAAACCATATTAAGCTAGTCGCACCTACCGACTTCAGTATTTTGGTTTTGGGTGAGACAGGTACTGGAAAGGAATTTATTTCTAAACGGATTCATGAATTTTCGTCCAGAAGTTCGCGGCCTTTTATTGCAATTGATTGCGGCGCCCTGCCAAAAGAACTTGCCGGAAGCGAGCTTTTCGGACACGTCAAAGGTGCTTTTACGGGAGCCTTAGAAAATAAAACAGGACATTTCGAACGAGCAAATGGAGGAACGATCTTTCTGGATGAGATTGGAAACCTTAGCTATGAAGTACAGATTCAGCTACTCCGAGCCATTCAGGAACGAACGATTCGGAAGATAGGAGGAAACAAGGAGCAGGATATTGATGTGAGAATCATCGCTGCAACCAATGAAAATCTGATCCAGCAATCGGGCAATGGACAATTTAGAGAAGATTTGTACCATCGCCTAAACGAATTCACTCTTCAGGCTGTACCACTTCGCGACCGGATGGGTGACCTGGAAAACTTCTCCATGCAATTTCTTGAAGAAAGTAATAATCGCCTGAACAAGCAGATCAAAGGCTTTACTAATGAAGTGTGGGAGATTTTCTTAGGATATGATTGGCCAGGAAACCTTCGTGAATTGAAGAATATCATTAAACGATCAGTTCTGCTTTGTAACGAGCTTTTTATATCCAAAGAATCATTACCTCAAGAACTTCAAAATCCTGAAAATCTGATTTCGGACCAAATGGAATCAAATCTCTACTCAGATAATAACAGTATTCCTACAGCTACAAATTACAAACGTCAATGGGTCGAACAGGAAAAAGAATTGATTCAGAAGGTATTAAATGACACAAAATTCAATAAATCAAAAACTGCCAGAATACTAAAGATGGATCGAAAAACTCTTTATAGTAAGTTGGAAAAATATGGCTTGAGCTAATCCTCTGAAACATCAATCACAGATACCTGACTAGCGAGTTGGTCCAACAGCGAATTTACCTCAAGATCAAGTTTCTCTAAAAGCTCGGCTAGACCATTCTGATTTTTCATTTTCAAGTTCGTTTCTATTTTCCTGGCAATTATACCTGTAGGGCTTTTAATTTGTCCAAGTCGACTACCAAGTTGATGGCAAACCTCTAAAATACTAGAAGAATCTCCAGCTTTAAATGAATCTTTAAGTCCATGAAGATCGAGACGAGTCTGAAGAATCAATT